>JAYUCA010000065.1:0-5264 GCA_043740535.1 Rhodospirillales bacterium
TCCGCATCGTCACTGCGAGCTCTTGCGAAGCAGTCCAGGGCGGCCAGACCTGATCTATCGGTCCTGGATCGCTTCGCAAGGGCTCGCGATGACGAGTCATCATTAAATATCGTTGGTATTAATCAACAAACTAGGTTCGACGATCTTGGCGGTTACAAAGCCTCTGGGCCACACGCCGAACATCCCGGACATCGCGTGGTTTGCACGCCGCACATAGTTCCAGGCCCTTTCAGGCCGCAAGCTTGACGGCAGCCCGCTCTGTGCAGTTCCAAGGCAGCAGCTGGTCGAGCCGGGATGCCGGATGGTCGGCGATGCGGCGGAGCACGTCAGCCAGCCAAGCGCGCGGGTCGAGGCCGTTCAGCTTGGCTGTGACGATCGGCGTGTAAATGGCGGCCGCCCGCTCGCCACCCCGGTCCGGGCCCGCGAACCGCTGGGTTATCGCGGGCCCCATCGTTGCGCCTCGCAGCGCATGCGGGCACCATCATGGAATCCATCGGTACGGACCCCTCATGCGCATCCTCACCCTTGCCCTGCTCGCCGGATTGGTCACGATGCCCGCGCTGGCTCAGCCAAAAACCGAGCTGGTGATCGATCTCGCTGCCGATGCGGCGACCCTTGATCCGCAACTCCAGTGGGATACCGACAGCTACTCCGTCTATCGCAATATCTTCGACAATCTTGTGACCCGGAATGCGGCCGGGGTCATCGTCCCGCAAGTCGCCACCGCCTGGCGCTACACGGATCCCACGACGCTGGTGTTCGACCTGCGCGGCGACATCCATTTCCAGGACGGAAGCCTGCTCACCCCGGACGACGTCGCGTTCAGCATCAACCGCATCATCGACCCGGCGCTGAAAAGCTCGCAGCTCAGCCAGTTCGACCAGATCACGTCCGCCGAAGTGACCGGTCCGGCCCAGGTCACGGTGCACACCAAGACGCCGTATCCGGTGTTGCTGTCGCAGTTGGTCAAGTTGTCGATCGTGCCCAAGGCATATGTGCAGAAAGTCGGCGACCAGGGCTTCAACGAGCGGCCGTTGGGCAGCGGGCCCTACAAGCTTCGCACCTGGCAGCGTGGCGTGGCGATCACGCTGGATGCGGTTTCCGGCTATTGGCGCGGGCCGCCGCCTTTTGCCAGCGTGGTGTTCCGCGCCGTGCCGGACGTCCCGACCAGGGTGGCCGATCTGCGTGCCGGCCGGGCAGATCTGGTGCGCGGTCTGACACCCGACGACGCGGAGGCGCTGAAGTCCGACAAGAGCGTCCAGCTGCTGACGATCCCGACGGAGCGGGTGGCATACCTGTCGATCAACGCGCTGTCCGGCCCCACCCGGGACGTGCGCGTCCGCCGCGCGATTGCCATGGCCATCGACCGCGACACGCTGATCAGTGCCTTGCAGCAGGGGTTCGCCCGCCCGGTGCAGGAGGTCTCGACCCCCGCCAACTTCGGCTACACGACGGACGTGCCGGCGTGGCCGTTCGACCCGGACGGTGCGCGCAGGCTGATCGAGCAGGCGGGCGCCAAGGGACAGACGCTCCAGTTCATCACCTCGCCCGTCTACGACCGGCGACTGAACGAGGCGGTGCAGCAGATGCTGGCCGATGTCGGCCTGGACGTGAAGATCGTGATGCTGGACCAGCCGACCTTCCTGCGCCGCCGACAGGGCCCCGCTGAAGACGCCGGCATCCTGTCGCAGGGCCGCTGGTCCTGCGCGTGCCAGGACGTGGACGGCGTGATCTTCCCGCTGTTCCGCACCGGCTCCATCTGGAGCAAATTCACCAACCCGCACTTCGACAAACTGGTGGACGACGCCCGGTCTACGCTCGATGAGACCAGGCGCCGCGACGACTACCGCCAGGCCTTCGCCATTCTGCACGAGGAGGCGCCCGGCATCGGCTTGTTCCAGGATGTCGCGCTGTATGGCGCGAGCCCACGGCTGCAATGGCAGCCCACGGCCAATGAAGCGATGTTCGTGTTCGATATGAAGTGGCGTTGACCCCCCGAGGGAGGGCCGGGGGCTGGAATCGGATGCCGGGATCGGATGCGATGATACCCTGATGCGGCGTCTGACATCCCGCCTGCTGCAGGCCGCGATTGCCACGTTCGGCGTGGCCACGATCGTCTTCTTCGTCATGCATCTTTCCGGCGACCCCACCTTGCTGCTCGTGCCCGAGGGCGCCAGTGCCGAGCAGATTGCCCAGCTGCGCCATCTGCTTGGCTTCGACCGCCCGATCGGCGTTCAGTATCTCGCCTATCTCGGCGACCTTGCCCGCGGTGATCTCGGGCAATCCTTCGTGCAGCGCGCGCCCGTGGCGCTCATCGTGGGCTCGCGCCTGCCTTATACGCTCGCGCTCGCGGGCGGCGCACTTCTGGTGGCGCTGGTCGTGGGCATTCCCGCCGGCATCGCGATGGCGGTGTGGCGCGGCAGCGTCACGGAGCGCCTGCTGGCGGCCGGGGTGCTCGCGGGCCAGAGCTTGCCGACCTTCTGGTCCGGGATCCTGATGATTCTGCTGTTCGGCGTCGTGCTGCGCTGGCTGCCCACCTCGGGCGCTGATGGGCTGGCCTCGCTTGTCATGCCATCCGTGGCGCTCGGCGCGCTGGCCATGTCCACCTTCGCCCGCATGACCCGCATCGCCGTGCTCGACGAACTGAGCCGCGACTACGTCACCGCCGCCCGCGCCCGAGGCCTCTCTATGGCATCCGCCGTGTGGCGCCACGTGCTCCGCAATGCCGCCATCCCGGTGATCACCGTGGTGGCGCTCGAGGTCGGCAATCTGCTGGCGGGCGCCGTGATCGTGGAGACGGTGTTCGCCTGGCCCGGCATCGGTCAACTCGCCATCCAGTCCATCCAGTCGCGCGATTTCCTTGTGGTGCAGGCGATCGTGCTGTTCGTCTCGCTCAGCTACATCGCGCTCAACCTGGCGGCGGACCTGACCTACACCCTCGTCGATCCTCGCATCCGCGGCGCTGCATGAGGCGATTGCCGACATCCACCTGGATACTGATCGGCGTGCTCACAGCCTTCGCGCTGGCCGCCCTGTTCGCCCCGTGGATCTCGCCGCATGACCCGCTCCGCCAATCGCTGCTGCTCCGGTTGCGCCCGCCCGGCAGCGTGAATGCGCGGGCGGGCTTGTTCGTGCTGGGCACCGACGACCTGGGTCGCGACCTGCTGTCCCGCATCCTGTTCGGCGCGCGGGCCTCCTTCGCCGTCGCCCTGCTGTCGGTTGCCGTATCGCTGCTCGTCGGCGTCACCCTGGGCCTGGCCGCCGGGTGGTTCCGTGGCTGGACGGCCACGATCATCATGCGGCTGGTGGACACCGTCCTCTCGATCCCTGCGATCCTGCTGGCGGTCCTCACGGTCGCGGTGCTCGGTCCGGGCTTCCTCAACCTGGTGCTGGTGCTCGGCCTGACCCGGTGGCCGCGCTACACGCGCGTGGTCTACGCCTCCACGCTGCAGGTCGCGTCCATGCCCTACATCCAGGCCAGCGAGATGGCCGGAGCCGGTGTCGTCCGCCTGATGCGCCGCCATGTGCTGCCCAACATCGCCGGGCCGATCATGGTCGTGGCGACCAGCGAGTTCGGCCTGATGATCCTGTCGGAGGCCGGGTTGTCGTTCCTCGGCCTGGGCATTCAGCCGCCGACCCCAAGCTGGGGCTCCATCCTCAGCGCCGGCCGGCAATATGTCGAACGTGCCTGGTGGCTGACGGTGTTCCCGGGCCTTGGGCTGTTCGCGGTGGTGGTGTGCGTGAACCTCATCGGCGACGCGCTGCGTGACCAGCTCGACCCTCGTTCGACCGGCCGATGACCCCGGCCCTCTCCGTCCGCGACCTCACGCTCGCCATCGGCGGCGCCTCGGTCGTCGACGGCTTGGCGTTCGACGTGGCGCCGGGCGAGGTGATGGCCCTGGTCGGCGAGTCCGGCTGCGGCAAGTCGCTGACCGCGCTGGCCGCGATGCGCCTGTTGCCCCCGGCCGTGAAGCGGGTGCGGGGCCACGTGGCGCTGGCGGGCGTCGATCTGTATGGGCTGTCCGAACGCGAGGTCCGCCGCCTGCGCGGGCGCACGATCTCCATGATCTTCCAGGAACCGCTGGCAGCGCTCGACCCGCTCTCGCCGGTGGGCGCTCAGATCGCGGAGGGCACCGGGCTGCGAGGCGCCGCGGCGCGTCAGGCCGTGCTGGCGATGATGGAGGAAGTCGGCATCAGCGATCCGGTGCGCCGCATCGCCCAGTACCCGTTCGAGCTTTCAGGCGGCATGGCCCAGCGCGTGATGATCGCGAGCGCCCTGGTGTCCCGCCCCGACGTGCTGATCGCCGATGAGCCGACCACGGCGCTTGACGTGACGATCCAGGCGCAGATCCTGGAGTTGCTGCGCCGTCTTGCGGCCGGGCGGGGCACCGCCATCCTGCTGATCACGCACGACATGGGCGCGGTCGCGGAAATGGCCGACCGCGTGATGGTGATGTACGCTGGCCGCGTCATCGAACAAGGCACCGCCGAGCAGGTGCTCGGCCAGCCCGGGCACCCGTACACCCGCGGCCTGATCGATTGCCTGCCGGAACTGGGCAGCAGTCTGAACAGCGATCGTGCCCCGCTCGCGGAGATTGCGGGCGTGGTGCCTTCCATCTGGGAACTGAGCAGCGGCTGCGCATTTCGCGAGCGCTGCCCGCATGCACTGGCACGCTGTGGCCAGGAGGTCCCGCCGATGTTCGCCTTGAGCGAGCCGGCTGCACCGCCTTCAGGCAACGGCGGTCATGGCGCGGCCTGCTGGCTGCACGCCGAAGACCGGCGGGTGGCGGCATGACGACGGCCTCGCTCGGCATGCCCGCGTCGACCCTGTTGTCGGTGACGGACCTGAAGGTGCATTTCCCACGCGCGAAGGTGGGCTGGTTCGGCAAGCCCGAGGTCGTCAAGGCCGTCGACGGCGTGTCGTTCGACGTACCGCGCGGCACAACGCTGGCAATCGTCGGTGAATCGGGCTCGGGCAAGACCACGACGGCGCTCGCGGTGATGCGCCTGTCGCCCGTCACCGCCGGCCAGATCCGGCTCGGCGATACCGACCTCGGCGCGCTCGAAGGCGAAGCACTGCGGCTGGAGCGGCGTCGCCTTCAGATCATTTTCCAGGACCCGTTCTCGTCGCTGAACCCGCGCGAGCGTGCCGGCGCGGCAGTGCGCTCGCCACTCGACCTGATGAACGTGGGCACACCGGCGCAGCGAACCGAACGTATCGCTGAACTCTTCACTGCGGTCGGCCTGCGGCCCGAACAGCAGCA
>JAYUCA010000066.1:0-1848 GCA_043740535.1 Rhodospirillales bacterium
CGCGCCTTGTGGGAGGATGCTGACCAGCGCGCCGCGCAAAGCTTGCGGGAGCGTCGCCTGGCGCGTCAAGTCAAAGACCTGGCCTTGAACGTTCAGTTGCCCGGCCAGCACGCGCAAGGGCGGGCGCACGGCGGCGGCCATGACGGCGGCCAGGGTGCTCTTCCCGCAGCCGGACTCTCCGGCGATGCCGAGGATCTCGCCGTCACGCAACTCCAGGTTGACGTTCGAGACGGCCTCGACCATCTTCCCGCCTGGCGTGGCGTAGGCGGCGCGGGCGTTGGTGACTTCCAGCAGCACTGGCCGCCCGGTCCCGTGCAGGGCCGGTCCGCTCCCGTGCAAGGCCGGTCCGCTCCCGTGCAGGGCCGGTCCGCTCCCGTTTGGCGCCGGTTTTGTGGCGGGCAAGTCGCGGTTCATCCGTTCCCCTTTCTCAGGCGCGGGTTAAAGACCTCGTCCATGCTGGACTGCAGCAGCAGCAGCGCGAATGAAATGACCGCCAGCAGAACGGTTTGCGGCAACAGGGCCCAGTAGGCGCCGGTGCGCAGCGCCTCGCCTTGAAGCGCGTTTTGGAGCATCTTGCCCAACGAAATGGCGTTGTCCGGCCCCAGGCCCAGCAGGCTCAGGCCGGCCTCGTTGAGGATGCCGCTGGAGAGTTGCAGCACGAAGGCCATGAAGACGTAACTCGCCATGTAAGGCAGAATCTCGCGCAGCACAATTTGGCCGCCGTTCGCCCCGGAGAGCCGGGCGACGTCCACGTGCTCGCGCACCCGCAGGCTGGCCGCCTGGGCGCGCACCGCGCGCGCCAGCCACGGCCAGCTGGTGATGCCGATGATGAGGCCCATGACCTGAATGCTGCGCGTCGGCACCGTGACGGAAAGCAGCACCAGCACGACGATGGTGGGAATGGTGATGACGACGTTCGTGAAGCCCATCAGGGCCTCGTCGGTCCAGCCGCCAAGGTAGCCGGCGATGGAGCCCAAGACCACGCCGATGCTCGTCGCGATGGCCCCGGCGATGACGCCGATAACAAGCGAGGTGCTGATGCCGCGCGCGAGTTGAGAGAACACGTCGTTGCCGATGGCGTCCGTGCCCAGCCAGGCTTTGGCGCTCGGGGCGTCGTAACGCCCGCCGATGGCGAACAGCGGGTTGTGCCCGTCGAGGATCGGCCCAATGAAGGCGAAGCCCAGAATGAGGAGCAGCATGAACACGGCGGCCCTAAAGCGTCCGCTGCGAAAGAGAGTGGAAATGAAGCTCATTGCTCGCCCTCCGGGGCGACGCAGGTCATCGCTCGCCCTGCCGCGACACGGGTTATCGCTCGTCCTGCCGCGATGCAGGTCATCGCTCGCCCTGCTGCGCCGCGCGGACGCGTGGGTCAATCACTCCGTACAGGAGGTCCACGATCAGGTTCGCGCCGAGCACGGCCACCGTGACGATCAGCGTGATGCCCTGAATCGTCGGGTAGTCGGCCTGGCGGATGGCGGTGAAGAGCGTCGTGCCGATGCCGGGGTAAGAGAACACGACCTCGGTGATGAGCGCCCCGCCGACCAGCCCGCCGATGGAGAGCGCCAGGCCCGTCACTTGCGGGAGCACGGCGTTACGGAAGATGCCGCGGGCGATGCGGTTGTCGTTGACGCCCAGGCCGCGCTCGTAGTTCACATAGTCCGCGCCTAATTCATAGATGGTCATCGAGCGCATTCCTACGGCCTGCCCGCCGATGAGGACGAGCACCAGGGACAAGAACGGCAGTATGTAATGCTGCGCGGCGTCCAGAATGAAGGTGAAGTTTAGGCCCGGCGTGCCGCCGAAGCCGTACCCGCCGGTGGACGGGAAAATTGGGAGGGCGACGCCCAG
>JAYUCA010000067.1:0-17965 GCA_043740535.1 Rhodospirillales bacterium
TGGCCGGGGAAGTGATCGGCCACCCGGTCGAACAGAGTCCGCAGTTCCGGCGGCAGGACGCCACCGTCTATGCCGGAAGGCATAGAAGACTTGGCATGACGTTTCTGCTTGACCATCGCGCTCCGGTGCTGGTTCATTTAGCGCTGCAAGAACAAGTAAAAACTATGCCATAGGGCATAGATTGGGCAAGGGCGGAAACGTGCAGAAACTCGTCATCGAGGCACGCGTGAACGAGTATGCCGGGCGCGATGCGAACCCGAACGTGCCGTGGCTGCCCGATGAGATCGCCCGGGACGCGGCGGAATGCCGGGAGGCGGGGGCAGCGATCCTGCACTTCCACGGCCGCAGGCCGGACGGCACGCCGGACCACCGGTTCGAGTGCTACCGCGACACCATCCTGGCGACGCGGGCCACGTGCGACGCGCTGATCCACCCGACGCTCGGCTACGTCACCCTGGACGCCACGGCAGAGCAGCGCATCGCCAACATCATTCGCCTGGCCGAAGATCCCGCGACCAAGCCGGAATTCGCCCCGATGGACATGGGGTCCACGAATGTCGACTGGTACGATCCCTCCGCGCGCGCCTACACCACCAAGGGGCTGATCTACCGGAACGGCACCGACACGCTCGAGCACTTCGCGCATGCCATCCACGCCCATGCCATGGCGCCATACCTGGTTGCCTGGAACATCGGTTTCACCCGGCAAATCGGCGCGTTCCTCGACATGGGGCTGCTTCATGCGCCCGCCTATGTCTGCTTCTGCCTGACCGACGGCGTGATGCTGGCGGGCCACCCCGGCACGGCGGAGGGCCTGGACGCCCATACGAGGTTCCTGCCGCAGGGCCACGCGATCGAGTGGACCGCCTGCAACTTCAACGGCGACCTGCTGAAGCTGACGGAGAAGATCATCACCGAGGGCGGCCACGTCTCCATCGGCCTGGGCGACTACCCCTATGCGGAGTACGGCCGCCCGACCAATGCCGAGCTGATCCGGCGCGTCGCCGACCAGGCCCGCAGCCTGGGCCGCGATGTCGCCACACCCGCGGAGGCGCGCGCCATCCTAAGGGTGCCATGATGACGGGCCCGGCCGCGAACACGCACGGGGCAAGGTGCGGGTCCAAGGCCAGGGCGATGCATTCCTGACCATGCCGGACCACGCCCCCCTGCCCGCGCGCCGCAACGCGCCGGCGCTCGACGACGCGGACCGGCGCGCCCTGCTGCGGACCATGTCGGTCATCCGGCGGTTCGAGCTGCGGACGACCGAGCTGTTCCTGGACGGCACGGTGAAGGGCACGGCGCATTCCTCGGTCGGGCAGGAGGCGATCGCCGCGGGGGCGTGCCGCGCGCTGCGGCCGGGCGACTTCGTGGTCACCCACCATCGCGGCCACGGCCACACCATCGCCAAGGGCGCCGACCTCGGGCGCATGATGGCGGAGCTGCTGGGGCGGGTGGACGGCTACTGCGGCGGGCTGGGCGGCTCAATGCATATCGCCGACCTGACGCTGAACATCCTGGGCGCCAACGGGATCGTCGGCGCCGGCATGGGCCTGGCGGCCGGAGCGGCGCTGGCGGCGCAGCAGCGGGGCAACGGCGACGCCGGCATCGTCTTCTTCGGCGACGGCGCCGCCAACGAGGGCCTCTTCCACGAGGCGGTCAACGTCGCCGCGATCTGGCGCCTCCCGGTCGTGTTCTTTTGCGAGAACAACCAGTACGGGCTCTCGACCGCCTCGGCCGCGGTCACCGCCGGGCCCTCGATCGCCGCCCGCGCCGCCGGCTACGGCATCCCCGGGGAGAGCATCGACGGCAACGACCCGGAAGCGGTGTACGAGGCGGCCGCCCTGGCCATCGGCCGTGCCCGCGCCGGCGAGGGACCGACGTTGATCGAGGCGCACACCTGGCGATGGGGCGACCACTCCATGCGCGCCAACCTCCCCGCCTATCGCGCGAAGGCCGACGAGGACCGCTGGCGGGCGCAGGACCCGATCGCGCGCGCAGCTGCCGCGCTCGGCCTGAGCGCCGCGGAACTGGCGGCGCTGGAGGCCGAGGCCACCGCGGAGGTCGAGGCCGCGGTCGCCTTCGCCCGCGCCTCGCCCGAGCCCACGCTGGAGCACCTGGCACCTGCCGTGCTGGCGCCGTTCCAGCCCCCCGCGCCCGAGCCGCCGGCCGGGAGCCGCCCGCTCAATTACGCCCAGGCCATCACCGAGGCGATCGGCCAGGAGATGGAGCGCGACGAACGGGTTTTCGTGGTCGGCGAGGACGTGGGCGGCATCGGCGGCATCTTCGGGCTGACGCGCGGCCTGCTCGACCGCTTTCCGGGCCGGGTGCTGGACACGCCGATCAGCGAGCAGGCGATCGGCGGCCTGGCCGTGGGCGCCGCCCTGGCAGGCCGGCGCCCCATCGCCGAGATCCAGCTCTTCGATTTCGTCACGCTGATGATGGACATGATCGTGAACCAGGCCGCGAAGGCCCGGTTCATGCTGGGCGGGCGCACCAGCGTCCCCGTCGTCTTCCGCGGGCCGCAGGGCGGCGGTATCCGCCTCGCCGCCCAGCATTCCCAGTCGCTCGAGGCCTGGTTCGCCCATGTGCCGGGGTTGGTCGTGCTGGCCCCCAGCAACCCGTACGACGCGAAGGGCCTGATGGCCGCCGCCATCCGCGACGACAACCCGGTCGTCTTCCTCGAACACAAGCTGCTCTATCTCGGCGCCCTGGCCCCCGTGCCGGAAGCTGCCTACAGCATCCCGATCGGGGTGGCGGCGATCCGCCGCCCGGGCCGGGACGCCACCATCGTCGCCACCATGGCGATGGTCGAACGCGCCCTCGCCGCGGCGGATGCCCTGGCGCGGGACGGGATCGAGGCCGAGGTGATCGACCCCCGCACGCTTCGCCCGCTCGATATGGAGACCATCTGCGCCAGCGTGCGCCGAACCGGCCGCTGCGTGGTGGTGCACGAGGCGTGCCGCACAGGTGGGCTGGGGGCGGAAATCGCGGCCGGCATCACCGAAGCCGCCTTCGACTGGCTGGACGCCCCGGTCGCCCGCGTGGCCATGCCGGACGTACCGATGCCCTACAACGACCGTCTGGAGCGGGCCCTGATGCCATCGGCCGGCGCCATCGCCGCCGCCGTGCGGGAGGTCTGCTACCGATGAGCCGGACCCTGGGCACCTGGAGCCAGATCGCCAGCGCCGAGGTGATCGACATGGTCGGCCTCGCCGGGTTTCGGTTCACCATCATCGACATCGAGCATGGCTATTTCGGCCTCGAGACGGCGGAAAACCTCATCCGGGCCTGCGACGCCGCCGGGGTCGAGCCGTGGCTGCGCGTCCCTTCGCTCGACCCGGTGACGATCGGCAAGGCGCTCGACTGCGGGGCCCGGCGCATCGTGGTCCCCGGTATCGCTTCCGCCGTGCAGGCCGCGGCGGCGGTGGCGGCCGGGCGCTACGGCCCGGAGGGCACGCGCGGCGCCTGCCCCTGCGTCCGCTCGGGCGGCCACTACATCCGCGACTGGCGCGCCCACGTCGCCCGATCGCATGCCGAGACGGGCATCGTGCTGCTCGTGGAATCGCTGGCGGGGTTCGAGGCGTTCGACGCCATCGTGGCGACCCCCGGGCTGCAAGGCATGATGCTCGGCCCGTTCGACCTCTCGGTCTCGATGGGGCATGAGGGCGACTACCGGCACCCGGACGTGCAGGACGCGCTGCGCTCCATGTTGGCCCGCGCCCGGGCCCACGGCGTCGAGGTCACCGTACCCGTCTTCGCGCCCGAGCTGCCGGCCGCCGGCGCGCAGATCCGGGACTGGGAGGCGCTCGGGGTGACGCGCTTCGTGGTGGGCACCGACAAGATCCTGATCGTGGACCAGTTCACCCGCACCGTCGCGGCGCTGGCGGCCGCCTGATGTTCGCGCAGCAGCTTCTGAACGGGGTGGTGGTCGGCTCCGTCTATGCGCTGTTCGCGTTGGGCTTCACGCTGGTGTTCGGGATCAATCACGTCCTGAACCTGGCGCATGGCGCCGTCTTCACCTTGGGCGCATTCGCGGCGCTCTATGGCATCACGCTGCTGGACCTGCCCCTGCCCGCCGCGGCGCTGCTCGCCGTGCTGGCCGGGGGGCTCGCGAGCGTCCTGCTGGACCTGGTCTGCTTCCGGCCGCTGCGGGCCCGGCAGGCACCGGAGTTCGCCGCCATCGTCTCGTCAATCGGGGCCGGGCTGATCCTCACCAGCCTGGCGCAGCAGGTCTCGGCCACCCAGGTGATGCGCTTTCCGTTCGGGACCTTCCCCGTCGTCGTCTGGCGCGTGCTGGGGCTGCGCGTCCAGCTCCTGCAGCTCGTCATCATCGGCAGCGTCGCGGTCATGGTCGTGGCCCTGCTGCTTTATCTCTATCGGACCGAGCTGGGCCGGCAGGTGCGCGCCGTCGCCATCAGCGGGCGCACCGCGCAGCTTCTGGGCATCAACCCGGCCGCCGTGTTCGCGCAGGTCTTCTTCATTGCCGGGGCACTGGCGGGTGCGGCCGGCGTGCTGATCGGGCTCGCCTTTAACTCGGTCCATTACGTGATGGGCGAGCCGTTGCTGCTGCGGGCCTTCGTCGTGGTCGTGCTGGGCGGCATGGGCTCCATCGTCGGCGCGGTCGTGGCCGGGCTTCTGCTGGGGGTCGTGCAGTCGCTCTCGGTCGCGTACGCGTCGTCGGGCGTGGCGGACGCGGTCATCTTCGGGCTGCTGTTCCTGGTGCTGCTGCTGCGGCCCGCCGGGCTGTTCGGGGGCCACTCGGTCGCGGCGCGGGTGGTGCGGGCATGATCGACTACCTGACGGCCTACCGCAGCCTGCTCGACCTCGTGCTGATCAACGCGCTGCTTGCGTTCAGCCAATACGTGGTGCTGCGGGCCGGCGTCTTCTCCATCGCGACGGCCGGGCTGGCGGCGATCGGCGCCTACACGGCGGCGAACGCGGTGGTCTCGCTCGGCTGGCCGGCGCCGCTCGGCCTGCTCGCCGGGACGGCGCTGGCGACCACGGCTGCGCTTCTCGTCGCCGTGCCGCTGGCCCGGCTCCGCGGGGTGTTCCAGGCGATCGCCACCCTGGCCTTCGTGCAGCTCGTGCTATCGGTCACGCAGAACGCCACCGCGCTCACCGGCGGCGCGCTGGGCATGAACGGCATCCCGCGCTGGGCGACGACGCCCATCCTGCTGGCCGCTGCGGCCGGCTCGCTTTATGTCCTGTGGTGCCTCGGGCGCTCCTGGATCGGCCGCGCCTTCGACACCATCCGCCAGGACGAGACGGTCGCCGTCTCACTCGGGATCGACGTGTCCCGGATGCACCTGCTGGCGTTCGGCCTGTCCGGCGCGCTGGCCGGGCTCGGCGGGGCGCTCGACGCATACCATGGCTACTCGATCACTCCGGACGCGTTCGGGTTCCGCCTCCTGGTCGCCTGCCTCACCTTCGTCGTGCTCGGCGGGCGCGTCTCGCCCTGGGGGCCGCTCGTCGGGGCCGCGGTGCTGACGGTGCTGCCCGAGGTGGCGCGCCCCTTCCGCGACTACGCGCTGCTGGTCCATGGCGCGCTGCTCATCCTGACCATCACCTATCTCCCCGACGGCATCGCCGACACGGTCGGCCGTCGCTTCCGCAGCCGCCGGCTGCGCCGCCCGGAGCTGGCCGATGCCGCTCCTGTCACTTGAGGGGGTCGAGCGCCGGTTCGGCGGCCTGCGGGCCGTCTCCGGCGTCACGTTCGGCGCCGAGCCCGGCCACATCACCGGGCTGATCGGCCCCAACGGCGCCGGCAAGACCACCGTGATCAACCTGGTCACCGGCCTGCTGCGGCCGAGTGCCGGCCGGATTTCGTTCGACGGCGCCGACATCGGCACCGCCCCGCCGCATGAGGTCGCCCGCGCGGGCATTGCCCGCACCTTCCAGAACATCCGCCTCCTGCCCGAGCAGACGGTGCTCGACAACGTCGCCGCCGGGTTTCACCGGCACGAGTGCGGCCCCATCCTTGCCGCCCTGCTCGGCCTGCCGGCCACCCTCGCGGCCCGGCGGCGGACCCGCGATGCGGCAGCGGGCCTGCTCGCCCGGTTCGGCATGACGTCGTACGCCGCCTACCCAGCCGGCACGCTCGCCTACGGGCACCAGCGCCGGGTCGAGATCATGCGCGCACTGGCGACCGAGCCCCGCCTGCTGCTGCTGGACGAGCCGGTCGCCGGCATGAACGACGTGGAGGCCGAGGAGCTCGGTCAGGTGTTCCGCCGCCTGGCCGAGGGCGGCATGGCGATCCTGCTGGTCGAGCACAACATGCGCTTCGTCTGCGGCGCCTGCGACGTGGTGCATGTGCTGGACGCCGGCAGCCTGATCGCGTCGGGTGCTCCCGCCGCGGTCGTGGCGGACCCGGCGGTCGTCGAGGCCTATCTCGGGGCGCCGGCCTGATGCTAACGGTCACCTCCCTCCGAGCCGGCTACGGCGCCATCGAGGCGGTGCGCGACGTCAGCCTGCACGTGCCCGAGGGTGGCATGGTTGCGCTGATCGGCCCCAACGGCGCCGGCAAGACCACGCTGCTGAGCGCGCTCAGCGGACTGGTCCGGCCCAGCTCCGGCCGGGTCGCGCTGGGCGGCGCCGACATTACCGGCCGCCCCGGCCACGCCGTCGCCCGGCTGGGGCTGCTGCAGGTGCCGGAGGGCCGCCGCGTGCTGGGGCCGCTGAGCGTGCTCGACAACCTCCTGCTGGGCCGCCAGGCCGCCCGCGGCCGGCCGCCCGGCCGGCTGGAGGAGGTGTTCGAGCTGTTCCCGGTGCTCGCGGAGCGCCGCGCGCAAGCCTCGGGCTCGCTGTCCGGCGGGCAGCAGCAGATGCTCGCCATCGGCCGCGCGCTGATGGGCGCGCCGCGGCTGCTGCTGCTGGACGAGCCCAGCCTCGGGCTCTCGCCGCTGATGGCCAGCACCGTCTTCGCGGCGCTGGCCCGGCTCAACGCCGCGGGGCTCGCCATGCTCGTCGTGGAGCAGAATGCCCGGCGGGCGCTGGCGGCCACCCGCCAAGCCTATGTCATGGAAGGCGGCCGGATCGTCGCCCAGGGCGACAGCGCCGACCTGCTGCACGACCCCGCCATCATCGCCCACTACCTCGGCCAGGCCGCACCGGCCGAGGGCGTGGGTCAAACGCCGCCCAAGGCGGCCTGACACGAGGAGACCGCCATGCCTGTCATCACCCGCCGCCGTGCCTTGCTCTCCACCGCCGGGCTGCTCGCAGCAGGCGCCGCGCGCGCGCAGGCGGGGGACATCCCCATCGGCGTCCCGATGGCGCTCACCGGCCCCTACGCCTTCGTCGGCGTGCCGATCCGCAACGGTATCGTGACCGCGCTGGAGCAGGCCAACGCCGCCGGCACGCTCTGGGGCAAGATCCGCATCATCGAGGCCGACGACAACAGCGACAAGGGACAGGCGGTCACGCTCACGAACCGCATGGCGACGGTGGACAAGGTCCTGATGATATTGGGCCCGACCAGCTCGATCGAGGGAACCGCGGCGGCCCCGGTCGCCAACGATCTCAAGGTGCCGATGTTCACCAGCGCCGTCTCGGCCGACGTGCTGAAGGCCGGGCCGTGGTCCTACAAGGTCACGTCCTCGCCCGCGGACATCATGGCCGAGCTGGGCACCTACGCGGCCAAGACGATGGCGGTGAAGAAGGCGATGTTCGTGTTCAACCGCGACAATGACGGGTTCGTCGCGCAGAAGAACGCGACCCGGGACACGATGAAAGCGGCCGGCGTCGCGGTCGTGGGCGAGGAAGGGATCCTGGGCACGGACACCGACTTCGTGGCGCTCGCGACGAAGCTCGCGGATTCCGGCGCGGATTGCATCTTCATCGCCTCGCCCGCCGAGCAAGGCGCCAATCTCGTGATACAGGCCCGCCAGGCCGGCCTGCCGGACTCCGTCCGGATCATCGCGCCGCCGTCCATGGCGTCCGCCAACTTCATCAAGGCGGGGGGCCGCGCCGTGGAGGGGACGGTCGTTGTGGCCGACTACTTCGAGGGCGCGGACACGCCGATCAACAAGGCATTCGTCGCGGCCTATCGCGCCCGGTACAAGCAGGCCCCCGACAACTGGGCCGCGGTCGGCTACACGCTCGGCAGCCTGGCCGTGGCGGTATTGGCCGCCGCCGGACCGGGCGCGGACCGGGAGCGCGTGCGCGCGGCCTTCGGCAGCATCAAGGAAACGCGGACCGTGCTGGGCCGCGGCACCTATGCCTTCGGCCCCGACCGCGCACCACATTACGGGGCCGCAATCATCGCCGTGCGGAACGGTGCGTTCGTCGCGCTGGACTGAGGCGCCTGCTGCCAGGCTGGGGGGCCGGGCTGGGCTGGAGGGCCGGGCGGGTGGATCGATT
The DNA here is from genome assembly GCA_043740535.1 of Rhodospirillales bacterium. GTDB lineage: Bacteria > Pseudomonadota > Alphaproteobacteria > Acetobacterales > Acetobacteraceae > JBBROS01. The sequence continues at coordinate 8,356 of JAYUCA010000067.1, forward strand.
CAGCCGGCCAGGCCGAGTCCGACGCCGCCGGCTGCGCCGAGTGCGACCACCAGAAGCGGCGGCGCTCGCCAGATGACCAGCAGCACGAAGCCGAGCAGGGCGAGGGCGAAGTCGGCGGGCTGGTGGACGGAGCCTGTCCAGACCGGGGTGTAGAGCGCCGCCCCGAGCAGGCCCACCACGGCAGCGTTGACCCCGCGCATGGCGGCCTGTGTCCGCGGACGGGCGCGCAGGGCGTTGCAGAACGGATCGGCCGCCTGGCCTTTCGCCACGCGGGACAGCAGCAGGCCCGCGATGCCGCCGAGCACGATGGCGCCGACAACGGCCAGCCAAGCGACCTGGGATAGGGCAGAGCGGGGTGACTGCAGGGGCGCCTGTTGCGCCGGGATTGCGACACTGCGCGCTCAAGTCACGCGGAGGGCCTTGGCCTTTGCAATCAGGGCGGGGATGTCGACGTCATTGTAGGACCGGATGAACTGGCGTGTGAAATAGGCGTCCGGGGGGAGGGTCTGCTTGATCTCTCCGCCGGTCAGCAGCATGTCGCGCTGGCCGGTGATTTCGGCGTCGGTGGCATCGCCCAGCGGTTCGGAACGCTCGAAGACACGTTTCTGCGGACGCATGAAGGAGAGCCGTGCCGTCTGCCGAAGGGCGTCCAGGCGGAAGGCCTCGGTCTCGGAGAGCGAGGTGGAGCGTGAGGCGGGGTAGACTTTGAAGTGGAGACGGGTCAGCTCGTCCGTTGGTGCTGCCGCCATGTAGACCAAGGCCTTGATCATGGCGCGGCCGAGGCCCAGCGGGAGTGCCGGGTCATTCTGCAGGGTACTGACCAGCGTGTTGGTGGAGTGGGTGAAGCCCAGCGAGGGCAGCGGGTCGGGCCGGAAATAGCGGAAGTTGCCACCGTAGAACTCGAACAGGGCGAACACGGAGTCGAAGGCCACCAGGGCCTGCACACGGCCGCGCCGCAGGGCGTCCAGCGCGGGGACGCCGGTGCCGACGGCGAGGAAGGAGACGTCGGTTTCGGGATCGATCCCCTGCCCTTTCAGCGCGGCCTTGGCCACCACCATGGGTGCGCCCGAGATTGCGGGCACGCCGATCGTCTTGCCTTTCAGATCTTCCAGCCGGGCGATCGGTCCATCCTTGTCGACGCCGATCGAGAGGAAGTAGTCGGCGATCTGACTGATGAAGCCCTTCATCGGCACGCCCTTGTCCACGCCCGCGAATAGGCCGGCGGTTCCGTGCGTGGTGAAGGTGCCACGGCCGCTGTTCATCAGGTTCACGGCGGCGGCAGCGCCGGCAACGGTCTGGATGTCCACCTCCAGCCCTTCCTCGGCGTAGAGGCCGAGGCCGATCGGGATGGAGCTGAAGAACCCGTCGGCAGCGGAGTCGATGGTCTGGACCCCATAGACGAGAGTCACCTTGCGGCGGGTCTGCGTCAGCGCCGGCGCTGCGAGCGTGGCGGCGCCGAGGCTTGCGGCCCCCAGCAGGGCCGTGCGGCGCCCAATCATGCGGCTTTGAACCCGTGGCGGAGGCGGTCGAGACCGTAAAAGGCGAGGACCTGGTCCAATCGTTCCCGCGAGGGCGGCTTGCCGTAGAAGCCCTTGCGACAGGGCTCCATCCCGGCCTTCTGGTGCAGCTCCACCATCATCTCGGTCGCCTTCAGGCTCGCCGCCAGACCGTCGATGATCGGTACGTCGTCGACGCGGTGAACGCCCTCGGTGGCCATGAGCACATCGAGGGGCATGCCGGCGCAGATGATCGCGTCGGCGCCCTTGCGGATCAGCACACGCGCGTCCTCGCGGAACCGGTCGATGGCCGGGCCCGGCTTCTCGAAGGCGGCCACCAGGTCATGGAACATGTTGACCCCGGTGTGGACGCCGACGAAGCGGCCGGAGAGGCCGTGGGATGCGACCTGGTCCTCGCCGTAGGGCGCCATCTGCTCGATGAACTTCACCATGCCGAACTTGCGGCCGAGCCGGCAGGCAAGCTGGATGGCGCTTTCGCCGTACCCGACGACGGGGATGGAGAGGGCCGAACGCGCCTCCCACAGCATGGGGTCGGGCACGGTGCAGATGAGGTAGGCGTCGAAACCCTCGCTTTCGGCCTGCAGCCCGGCGAGCAGCCACTGGATGCCGTGGAGGTGGAACAGGGTGTTCTGGCTGACGTCGCCGCCGGGGTAGTTGGTCGGGAAGGTGCCGGGGAGCTGCCCGTGCAGCACGACCTCGGTGCCGGGCTGCAACACCTTGGCGGCGTGGGCGCGGATGCGTTCCGTGTAGGGGGGAAGATCCTCCAGCACGGTGAAGCTTTGATGCCAAATGCGCATGAGGTCGGGGCTCCCGTTCAGACCAGGCGGCGCAGCCGGCCGTCTTCGACCCAGCGTTGCAGGGTGGCGCGCTGGACCTTGTTGGTGGCGGTCATGGGCATGTGCTCGGCGCTCCAGACCTGGCGCGGCATCTTGAACCCGGCGATCTCTCGCGAGAGCGCTTCGAGCTCGGCGGGCCAGTCGCGCTCCACGGTGTCGGGCACGACGAGCGCCACGACTTCGCCGAGACGGCCGTCGCGCACGCCGATGATGCTGAACTCCTTCAGGCCGGTCCGGCGATGCACCGCCAGCTCGACTTCGGCGGGGGAGACGTTCTCACCGCCAACGCGGATGATATCGCGCAGGCGGGCCTTGTAGTGAAGCTCGCCCTCCGCGGTGACGGAGCCGAGGTCGCCGGAGCGGAACCATCCGTCCGCGGTGAAGGCGGCGGCGTTGGCTTCGGGCCGGCGGTAGTAGCCGGGAGTCAGCGTGGGGCCGCGCATCTGGATTTCACCCTCGACGCCGGCGGGCGCAGGGGCGCCGGTGGTCACGTCGAAGATGCGGATCTCGTTGCCGGGCTGCGGGCGGCCGCTCAGCACGATGCGCTTGTCCAGGGGGTCGTCGGGGAACCACATGGTGAAGTTCCCGCAGGTTTCGGTCATGCCGTAGATGTTGCTGATCCCGGTGATGCCGAACTCGTCGTGCAGGCGGCGCACGAAGTCGGGGCCGCCGATGTCGACGGCGACCTTCAGCGTAGCCAGGCGGTCCCGCACCCGGGCCTCGCCGAGTGCGACGATGTCGCGGAAGAAGACGCCGTGCCCGGCCTGGCCGCGATGGGCGGCGACGAGGTCGAGGAACTGATCGGGGTCCCAGGCGGACACCGAATGCAGGGTGCTGCCGGCCAGAAGGCAGGTGGTGATGGCGTGCATGCTGCCGCTGCAGTGGAAGAACGGGGCAGCGCTCATGAAGCTGGTGGCGGGCGTCAGGCGCTGGCACTGGACGACGTAGGCGGCGGTCTGCAGGTAGCGGTGCTGGGTCAGCATGACGCCCTTGGGGGCCGAGGTGGTGCCCGAGGTGTACTGGATGCAGAACACGCCGGGCGCCTCCATCGGCGCGGCAATGCGCGTGGGGGCGAGGCCGGAGATCACCCTCCAGTCGGCGGGGGTGGCGTCGTCGGTTGCGGCGACGACGTGGGGTGTTACGCCGCGGGCCGCCTCCACTGCCTCGGCGACGTAGTCGCGGCCGCGGTAGGAGGGGTTGGCCAGCACGGCGGTGACCTCGGCGTCTTCGAGGATGACCCGCATCTCGGTCGCGGTCAGCCGGGTGTTGAGCGGGACGGAGATGGCGTCCAGCTCGGACAGGGCCAGGAAGGCCGCCACCCAGGCGAAGGAGTTCGGCAGGGCGATGGCGACGCGGTCCCCGGGACGGACCAGCGGGGCGAGAAGGGCGCGCGCCTGGTCCACGGCTCGGGCCAGTTCGAGGAAGGTCTGCGCGCGGTCGTCAATGGTGATGGCGGTTCGGTTGCCGAAGTGGCCGACATCGTGCCGCAGCACCGTGCCGAGCGTGGCTGCAATCATGCGTCGGCGGCCGAGAAGACGTCGTATTCGGGCTTGGCGGCGAAGGGGTACGGGACAGGTGGGCCGCCGCGGCAGGGCAGGACGCCGATGGCGTGGCCGGCGGTGGAGGTCTCGCCGCGCTGGTTCAACAGAGCAACCCGGCATTGCACGAAGCCGAGGCCGCCGATCTCGCGGCGGTCGATCACCTCCGCATCGGTGCGCAGCGTGTCCCAGGCGACGTCCATCATCTTGTAGCGGAACTGGATCTTCCAGAGCCAGCCGTCGCGGCCCAGCCCGTCCTTCATGAGCTGGACGAGGACGTGCTGCTTCCAGGAGCCGTTGACCAGCACGTCGGGCAGCTTGTCGTGGCCCGCCGCGAAGGGCTGGTCGTAATGGATGCGATGCCAGTTCTCGACGGCGGCGGACCAGCGCATGATGTGCGCGGGGCTCATCGGACCCTTGACGATCTCGGGCAGGCGGGCGCCCAGGGGCAGGTCCTCGTAACGGATGGGCACTGGCGTCATCTCCAGATCAGGGTCTGCTTGTTGATCAGCAGCAGTTCCCCGGCCTCGGTGGAGAACCGGGTCTCGACCACCACCAGGAGCAGGTTGCCGCTCTTGCCCTGCTTGAGGACGACTTCGGCGTAGCGCGGCTCCGCCATCACCCGCTCGCCGACGCGAAGGTTTCGCAGGAATTCGATCTCGTTGCCGCCGTTCAGCAGGCGGCGGTAGGGCATTTCGATATCGGGCAGGCCGAAGCCGACCCCCATGCTTCCCTGGGTGCCGTCGGCGTCGTGTTTTCCGGCCATCGCGTCCAGCGGATCTGGCGTCCCGGGCGGTCTGCGGAAGGCGTGGACGGGGTAGAGCGGCGGCGCGACAAGGCCGCCGTAGCGGGAGATGGTGGCCTCGGCTTCGTCGAAATAGAGCGGGTCGGCGTCCATGATCGCCTGGACGAAGCGGCGCAGCGTGTCCTTCTCGAGCGGCATGGCCGAAACGGTCTTGCCCGCCTGCATACCTTTGTAGCGATCGTAGTTGGATTGCGTGTCGGGTGGGGGCGAAGCGTCCATGCTGACCTCAGGCCTTGTAGGCACGGGCTGCGGCGATGATCCCGTCGATATCGATGGCGTTGATCGGGTCGAGGAATTGCCGGGTGAAGTAGCGGTCGATCGGCGCCGCCTCCTTGATCTCGCCGCCTTCAAACAGCAGGTCACGGCCTTTCGCGATGCGGGCGTCGGTCTCGTCGCCGAGGCGCTCCGTGCGAGAGAACACGCGCTCGGCGAAGCGCATGTTCGCGCGCCGCGCTTCGAGGCGCATGCGTTCGACCTTGAGGAACATGTCTTCGGCGATGCCCGGGGCGCGGGCGGCGGGATAGACCCGGGTGTGCAGGCGGGCCAGCGCCTCGGGCTTGGCGGCGGCCATGAACACCAGCGACCGCGAGAGCGCCCGGCCCATGGCGGCCACCAGGCCGGGGTCTTTCTGCAACACGGCGAGCGAGGCGTTGGTGCTGTGGGTGAAGCCGATCTGGGGCAACGGGTCGGGCTGGAACAGGCGCAGGCGGGCGCCGTTCGCGGCGTAGGTAGCGAAGGGGGCGTCCCAGGCGAGCAAGGCGGCGACCCGGCCGCGCTGCAACGCGTCCAGCGCCGGCAGGCCGACGCCCACCGCCTGGTAGCTGACGTCGTTGACGGGATCCCAGCCGAGCTGGCGCACCACGGCCTTCATCAGCACGAAGGGGCTGCCGCCCAGCGCCGGGACGCCGATGGTCTTGCCCTTGAGCTCCTCGAGCCTCTGGACACCTTTATCGGCGTCGACCCCGATCGAGTAGAAGTTGTCCGGCACCTGCACGATGAACGCCTTGATCGGGACGCCCTGTCCGACACCGGCGAGCACGCCCGCGGCGCCGTGGGTGGTGAACTCGACCTGGCCCGCCGCCAGCATGTTCATCGCCGCGCCGGAGCCGTTCAGGGTCAGGATCTCGACGTCGAGGCCTTCATCGGCAAAGAAGCCCATGCCTTGCGGGATGGAGCTGAAGAAGCCGCCGTCACTGGACTCCAGCGTGGGAACGCCGAAGGCCATCTTCACCTTGCGCTTCGTCTGGGCCAAGGCGGGCGTTGCCAGGCGTCCCGCTCCGAGAACCGCTGCGGTCCCTGCCAAGACGCTCCGTCGCCGAATGCACCCCATGTCGTTCCCTTCTCTGTTCGCGCCGGCTCTTGGGCCGGTTTGGCGCGTGGCCGGCGAGGTGCCGGCTGGTGGTCTGTCAGCAATTCAGATCGACGGGCCTCCGACCTCGGACTGCACGGCCCAGAACAGCAGGCGGTCACGCAGCCACTGGAGGCTGTAGTGAAAGAGCACGCCGATGGCCGACAGGATCACCACGGCCGCCATCACGCCGGCCGTGTCCATTTGCGCGCTCTGTGTGGTGATGAGGAATCCCATGCCGCGGTTGGCGCCGAGGAACTCGCCGACGATCACGGCCAGCATGGCGAAGATGATGGCGATGCTGGCGCCTGCCAGCAGATAGGGCATGGCATTGGGCAGCTTGATGGTGTGGAAGATCTGCCAGCGGGTGGCCTTGAGCGAACGCATGAGGGCGATCTGTTCGGAATCCGCGGCCCGCATGCCCTGGGCGGTGTTGACGAACATCGGGAAGAAGGCGGTGAAGGCGCCGAGCGCGATCTTGGATTCCGGGCCGAAGCCGAACCACACGATGATGATGGGCGCCAGCGCGATGCGCGGCATGGCCTGTAGTGCGATCATGACCGGAAGGAGGGTACGTTCGAAGAAGCGGATTTCGCTGACCAGGGTGCCGAAGGCGACGCCAAGCACGACGGCGATCACGAAGGACGCGAAGGTCGAATACAGCGTGACCCCGAGGTGGGAGAGATAGAGCGGCGCCCCGATGACGAGCGTGCGCGCGATGCGGCTCGGCGCCGGCATGTAAAAGACCGGGACGTCGAGCAGGTCGCATGCGAGTTCCCAGGCGGCCAGCAGGACGGCGAAGGTTCCCAGCGCCCATGCTGCGCTGAGGAGGCGGTCCCTCATGGCGCTGACCTCATGGGAGACCGGCCTTGGCACGGCCTGGCGGGGCTGCGGTCTTGTGGCTGAGCATTCCGCGGATGTGGTTGGACAGCTCGATGAAGCGCGGGTCGCCCATCGTCTCGAGCGTGCGAGGCCGCGGGATTGCGACGGTCAGGACCTCCCGCACCTGGCCAGGGCGCGGCGTCATGACGACGATGCGGTCGCTGAGCAGCACGGCCTCGGGGATGTTGTGGGTGACGAACAGCACGGTGCGCCCGGTCAGCTCCCAGATCCGCAGGAGTTCGAGGTTCAGTTCTTCGCGGGTCATGGCGTCGAGGGCTGCGAACGGCTCGTCCATCAGGAGGACGCGGGTGTCGTAGACGAGCGCGCGGGCAATGGCGGCGCGTTGCTGCATGCCGCCGGAAAGTTCGCGCGGGTAGGAGTCCTCGAAACCGGCGAGGCCGACCAGTTCCAGAAGTTCGCGGGCCTTGGCCAAGTATCCGGCGCGGGGCTTCAGCCCCATGACCTCCACCGGGAGCATGACGTTGGACAGGATGGTGCGCCACGGAAGCAGCACCGGGCGCTGGAAGACCAGGCTCATTTCCCCGGTGGGGCCGCTGGTGGACCTGCCGTCGAACAGGATGCTGCCGCCCGAGGGGACGATGAGGCCGCTGACGAGATTGAGCAGGGTAGTCTTGCCGCAGCCGCTGGGTCCCACCAGGGAGATGAACTCGCCGTCGCGTATCGAGAGTGAGGTGGGGCTGAGCGCCACGACCTCCTTGCGGCCGGCGGGGCGGTAGGTCTTGGTGACCGCCTGCAGCTCCAACAGGGCGCGGCTGGCGGAAGAGGTCCCGGACGGGACGGGAGCGAGGGTGAGGAGGCTCATGATGCCCCGGGCTCACGCCGCCAGCTTTCTCCGGTAAGAGTCCAGCGAGGAGCCCTGGATCAGCTTGCCCGGTAGGGAATGGCCGACGATCCGCTCCGCCTCCTGCGCGGCGAGGATCAGGCGGTCCAGGTCGACCCCGGTCTCGATCCCCATCTCGTGGCACATGTGCACGAGATCCTCGGAGGAGATGTTCCCGGCGGCGCCTTTGAACCCGCCGTACGGACAGCCGCCGAGACCGCCGACCGCGGCGTCGAACTCCTCGACGCCCATTTCCATCGCCGCGAAGGCGTTCATCAGGCCGAGGGCGCGAGTGTCATGCAGGTGCAGGCTGACGGGCTTGTCAGGCCAGCGGTCCTGCACGGCGGCGACGAGGTGGCGGATGCGCTTGGGCGTGGCCCAGCCCATGGTGTCGGCCAGGGCGATGCCGGTGATCGTGACGTCGTTGCGGGCGGCGATCTCGAGCAGCCGCTCCACCATCGTCAGCACGCGTCGCGGGTCGATGTCGCCCTCGTAGTTGCAGCCGAAGGCGGCCATGACGCCGACCCGCTCCACCGGCAGGCCGAGGCGCTTGTAAACGCCGATCCGTTCTTCGAGATCGGCGTAGGTCTCCTCGATGTTGCGGTTGGTGTTCTTCTTGGAGAACAGCTCGCTGACGGTGGCGTACAGATTACCGCGGATATCGAATTTCCCGGCCGCGGCGGCACGTTCCAGGCCGCGGGCATTGAGGAAGACGCAGCTGTATTCGATGCCGGTCTTGCGGGTGAAGCCGGAAGCGACCTCATCGGCGTCCGCCATCTGCGGCACCCATTTGGGGCTGACGAACGAGGTCACCTCGATCTTCTGGAAGTTGCAGTCGGACAGCATGTCGACCAGGCGGATCTTGTCCGCGGTGGCGATCGGTCCCTTTTCGAACTGCATGCCCTCGCGCGGGCCGACTTCCTTGATCGTCACGAACTTTGGCAAGGCCATCGTTCCCGTCCCCTGTCAGTTCTTATCGGCGTCCGCCATCGTTGCCGGGTCGGCGCCACTTGATTTATTGGAGGGACGTTCGCGCAGCGTCGGCGGTTCCGCAAGCCTGAAACGGCAACAAGGCGCTTTGCAGCGCAGCAAGGACGAGGGCGTGCCGGACAGGGCGAGGCAGGCCGCAAGAGGCGCCAGATGGTTCCTGTCCGCTTGAGAGCGCATCCTTCGTTGCGGACCTGACGTGTCTGCCGCGGGGCTGAGCGGCGCACACGATATTGATCGGTCGCCCTATCTTCGCCAGACTGCCGTCTGTGTCGGGTTTCCGGGAAGAAACTCTGCGCATCCACCCCCGCAAACCTGCCTTTTCCTGCCGGCCAGGAGCCATCGTGATGTCGCAGCCTGAACGCATCGGTCGCCGCCGCCTGGCTTTGGGGGCCGCGGCGCTTCTGGGACTGCATCGGCGTGCGGAGGCCCAGAGTCGCCGGTTGACCGTCATGTGCCTCGGCGGGACGTGGGGCGAGTCCATCGATACCGCGATCGGCACGCCGTTCAAGGTGCAGACGGGTGCCACGATCGCCTACGACAACCGGCCGAATGCCCAGCAGGTGGTTGCCCTGCTGGCGATGCGGAACCGCCCGACGATCGATGTGGCGGAGATCGGCGGCCCGACCGAGGGCAAGACGGTGGCGGCGGGGCTGATCGCGCCGATGGACCCGGGCATCGTGACCAATGCCGCCGATATCCTGCCCGCCTATCGCACGCCGCTGTTCGCCTACCGGCTGATCGTGCCCTTTGCGCTGACGTTCAACACGAAGTTCGTGTCGCCGGAGGTGGCGCGGGAGAAGGGGTGGGAAATCCTGCTGGACCCCAGGCTGAAGGGTAAGGTGGCCATCCCGAA
>JAYUCA010000068.1:0-2210 GCA_043740535.1 Rhodospirillales bacterium
CGGATGGCGGCGCAGGGGTCGAGCGCCGCACCCACGCTGGCGCACAGCCGTGGCGCCGCCATCGCGGCGGGATGGCGCAGCGTTCCGTGGCGCCCGAGGAACTCGCCGCGGTCGCCGCACACGCTGGTCATCGCCGCGGCCGTCTCATCAACATCGAAGAACGCGGTGCGTCCGGCAAAGTCCGTGTTGTACCGGTTGTCGGCCAGCAGAGCGCCGCTGTGCGGATCGATCGAGGTGTTCACCTGCATGGCGGTCTTGGTCCGCTCGTCGCCCAGCACCCACTCAACATAACCCGTTACAGACAGCCTGCGTTGCCGCTCCGACCGGTTACGCAGCTTGAGGACCGCAAACTTGACCGGCGCGTCGATGGCGACAAACACCGTCAGCTCGGAGTCGATCCCGTCTTCGCTGTGTTCGAACACGCTGTAGCCGAAGCCGTGGCGTGTCACGTACGGCGCGGCGCCGGCGCTCGGCAACAGGGTGGGCGACCAGTAGCGGCCGCTGTCGTCATCGCGGATGTAGAAGGCTTCGGTGTTGGCATCACCGACCGGATCGTTCGACCAGGGCGTGAGGCGAAACGCCTGCGCGTTCTCGCTCCAGGTGTTGGCGCTTCCGCTTTCGGAGACCAGGGTTCCGAAGGACGGATTGGCCAGGACGTTGACCCATGGCACCGGCGTCATATGCCCGAGCCCGACCGTGATGACGTACTCGCGCCCGTCGGGCGTGAACCCGCCCAGGCCATTACGCAAGATCAGCTCGGGCTCGGGCGCTGCACCTGGCGGTTCGGCCGGCGCCGGCGTCTCTCCCGGGCTGCGGGGGCCGGGCCGGGACAGGGTGCTGGTGGCCGGCTTCGGGCGCTGCCGTTCAAGCTGCTGCCCCAGCGTCCCCGCGCCGGCGTCGAGCACGACACGCGCCACCGCCTGCAGAAGAATCCGGTCGGCTTGCGGGACCTGGTCCACCACACGCACGAAAACGCCGCCGGGTTTGTCGATCTGGTCGGCATCTGCGCCGGCCGCAACCAGCGCCGTGACGGCCTGGTGCAGTTCGGGCTGCTGCTGGTTGTCCTCCCCGGCCAGGATCACCAGGTCCGCCGCCAGTCCACAGCGGCGCCAATAGGCGTGGGCCTGGACCAGTTGGCCGGCCACGGGCATATGCCGCGGGTCCGCCATGCGCAGCAGCACGATGGGCAGATCGCCGGAGATCGCGTAGCGCCACAGGCCGGACTGGCCCTGGTGGTTGCGGGCGAGTACGCCGGAATCGGCACGCAGCGACGCGTTGGCATAAAGCACGGATGCGGCCAGGTCCGTGTACACCCGTGCGTCCGCTTCACTCGCGTGCAACGTGGCCAGCACTGCCTGTGCCTGCGCGCATGCGGACCCGTAAACAGCGTCGGCGATACACGGCTGCCGGTACTTGCGGGCCAGCCCGATACAGGCTTCGCGGGTATCGCTGACGCCGCTGACCAGATCGACGGTAGTCGATTCACCCGGATCGAGGCGGATACGGCAACGGATCGCAGCCACCGGGTCGAGCACCGAGCCGGCGCTGCCCGACAAGGCCGCGCTGCTGTCCAGTGCCTGAGGATCGGCCATGCCGCGACCCCGGCCGATGAAGCGGGCGCGATCGGTCTCGTACGACACGGCCTCGCCTTGCGCCTTCGGTCCGGCCAGCAGATGGAACATCGAGGGCGCGGGTTCGCCGGGCGCGCGGGCCCGGCGCGTGCAAACAATGGCCTGCAATTCGTGCCGGATCGCGGTTTGCACGAACAGCTTTTCAAACGCCGGATGGGCCGCGTCGGCGGCGGCAGGCGCGAGCACGATTTCCGCGTAGCTGGTGAGGTCCAAAACGCGCTGCGCCGACGCGTGGTTGGTGATGCGGACCCGACGCAGCTCGACGTCGTCGTCGGGCGACACGGCGATGTCGGTCTGCAATTCGATCCCGTGGTCGCGCCGGCGAAAACTTGCGCGCCCCGGCGCGAAGACACTTTCACAGGAATCGGCCGGCTGCAGCGTGGGCTGTGTTGTCGTCGACCAGACCTGGCCAGTGGCAACATCGCGGATGTAGCAGAAGGCGCCCCAGTTATCACAGCTTGCATCCTCGCGCCAGCGCGTCAGTGCCAGGCCCTTCCAGCGGCTGTAGCCACCGCCCGCGCGGGTGACCATCACGTGGTAGCTGCCGTTCGACAGCAACTGCACGTCCGGTGGGCCGGT
>JAYUCA010000069.1:0-7222 GCA_043740535.1 Rhodospirillales bacterium
GTGCCGCTTCCGCCCGGCATGACCCGGCGCGACCGGCAGCGCCTCGATCGTCTGGCCAGCACCCCCGCACGCCGCTTCGATGCCGCCTTCCTCCTGGAAGCGCGCCGGATCAACGGAGACGGCATTCGCGCCTTCAGGGCGGAGGCAAGCCGCACGGCCGATCCGGATGTCCGCGCGTTCGTCCTGCGGTTCCTGGACGTCGAAAAACAGCATGACAACCTGGCCCGGTCGCTCAGCGATACCATCATCGCGTCCAGCCCCGCCGCCCTGCGTCCGCCGCGGACGGGCGACCCGATCGTCATCGCCCCGCCGACCGACAAAACCCCTATGCCCATCATCCGGCCCCCCTCCGACAGCCCGCTTGTTAAACCCGGTCGGGATTGATGGAGATCAAGGCTCCGCTGCTCGCCGCGGCCGCGGTCGTGGTCTGGCAGGCGCTGAGCGTGCTGCTCCTTCTGTTCGGCGCCGTGCTCCTGGCCGTCGGACTGCGTGCGGCAACACGGCTGGGCGCACGCCTGACCGGAGGACGGGAGGGGCTGGCGCTGGCCGGCGTCATCGTCCTGGGGCTCGGCCTGTTCGTTGCCGCCGCATGGGTGTTTGGGTCGGTCGTCGCCGCCCAGGTGGACGAGGTCCGGGCGGCTGTGCCCGCTGGCATCCGGGTCTTGCTCGACCGGGTAGGCCGCCTGCCGTACGGACAGAGGGTCCTGGACCAGGCCCAACGCTTCGACGTCACCGGGTTCGACATCGCCGGGCTCGATATCGCCGGCGCGACCGGGTGGGCGACCTCGATCGTCACTCGCACCTTCGGCGTGCTTGCGCGCGGACTGGGCGGCCTCGCTGTGGCCATCTTCGCTGCCATCTACCTGGCCGCCCAACCCTCGCGATACCGCCATCTGGTGCGGCGCCTGGTGCCGCCCGCGCATCGCACGACCGCAGACCGGCTGTTCGACCGGGCCGGCGACATCCTGCAGCGCTGGCTGGTCGGGCAGATGGTGGTGATGGGCACGATCGGTGTGTTGTCAGGGCTCGGCCTCTGGATGCTCGGCATCGAGGCCGCGGCGGCATTGGGACTGATGGCGGCCTGCTGTGCTTCGTCCCGTTCGTGGGCGCGATCCTCGCCGCCGTGCCCGCCACCCTGGTCGCGTTCACGCAGAGTCCCGGGGCCGCCGCCTCGGTCGTGCTGATGTATGTCGCCGTCCACTTCATCGAGGGCAACTTCATCACACCGATGGTGCAGGCCGAGGCGACGTCGCTGCCGCCCGTGCTGGCGATCCTGTCCACTGTCGCCTTCGGCCTCCTGTTCGGGCCTGTCGGCGTCCTGCTGGCCGCACCGCTGACCTTGCTGCTGATGGTCGCCGTCGACCTTCTTTATGTTCAGCAGGCGTTGGGCGACGAGGCACAGGCATGAGCCTCGTGCTGACCCCAATCCAGCCTGCAGCAACACCGGCCGCCTCCTTCGAAAGCGGCTTGACGGCGATGGACGCCGCCGCGCGGCTGCAAAAGGACGGTCCGAACGAGCTGCCGCAGGAGAAGCGGCGCGGCCCGCTTCGCATCGTGGTCGAGGCGCTCAAGGAACCGATGCTGCAGCTCCTGCTCGGTGCCGGGGTCATCTACCTCGTCATCGGCGACCTGGCCGGCGCGCTCGTGCTGCTGGCCTTCGCCGTCGTGAACGTCGCCCTGGTTGTGGTGCAGGAAAGCCGGACGGAGCGGGCGCTGGCAGCCCTGAAAGACATGACCGCCGCCCAGGCCTTCGTGATCCGCGACGGCACACGGCAGCGCATCCCGGGCCGCGACATTGTGGTCGGCGACACGATCATCCTGGTGGAAGGCGACCGCATTCCCGCCGATGCGACGCTGGACACCGCCAGTGACCTCGAGGCCGACGAATCGCTGCTGACCGGCGAATCAGTGCCCGTCCGGAAGATGCCTGGATCCGCTGCGGCCGAGGCGGCCCGTCCGGGCGGAGACGACAGCCCGAGCGTCTGGTCCGGCAGCCTGGTCGTGCGCGGCACCGGCCTGGCGCGCGTCACCGCGACCGGGGCCCAAACCGAGATCGGCCGCATCGGCACCTCGCTGGGCACCGTCGAGAGCGGACCCACCCCGCTGCAGGTGCAGACGCGCCGCCTTGTCCGGATCTTCGCGACCATCGGCGTCGGTTCCTCGGTGGTGCTCGCCCTTGCCTACGGGCTGATCCACGGCGACTGGCTCGCCGGCATCCTGGCAGGCATCACGCTGGCCATGGCGACGCTGCCAGAGGAGTTCCCCCTCGTCCTGACCGTGTTCCTGGTGCTGGGCGCCTGGCGGATGTCGCAAAGCAAGGTGTTGACCCGGCGCTCCGCCGCCATCGAGGCGCTGGGCGCTGTCACGGTGCTGTGCACCGACAAGACTGGCACGCTGACGGCGAACCACATGACAGTCACAGCCCTGGTTGCGCACGGGCAGCGCCACGCCGTCGTGCCCGGCGACTCCGCCCCGCTGCCGGAGGCGTTCCACGCGCTGGTGGAGTTCGCGATCCTCGCCAGCCGGCCGGATCCGTTCGACCCCATGGAGCGGGCCTTCGTCGATCTTGGAGCGCGGTTCCTGGCCGAGACGGAGCACCTGCACACCGACTGGACGTTGGTTCACTCCTATCCGCTGCAGCCGAACCTGCTGGCCATGTCGCAGGTCTGGCGGCCCCCGTGGGGCGGCCCGGACTTGGTCGTGGCCGCTAAAGGTGCGCCAGAAACAGTGGCGGAGCTATGCCATCTGACCCCGGAGCAGGTGGCGCAGATCCGTAAGGACATCGCCAGGCTGGCGGTCGAGGGCTTGCGCGTGTTGGCGGTCGCCGAGGGCACCTGGGCTAACCCCGATCTGCCCGCCGGGCAGCACGACGTCACGTTCCGCTTCGTCGGCCTGCTTGGGCTGGCCGACCCGCTGCGGCCCGAGGTGCCCGCCGCCGTCGCCGCCTGCGTCGCCGGCGGCGTGCGCGTCGTCATGATCACCGGTGACCACCCGGCGACGGCGCTTGCCATCGCCCGCCAGGCCGGCATCGCCGCGGACGCAGTCATCACCGGCCAGGAGCTTGCCGCCCTCGACGCTGCGGCGCTGAAGCTGCGGTTGGCCGACGCGCGGGTGTTCGCGCGCATCATGCCGGAGCAGAAGCTGCGGCTGGTGCAGGCCTTCGCCGCCGCCGGCGAGGTGGTGGCCATGACCGGCGACGGGGTGAACGACGCGCCCTCGCTGAAGGCGGCGCATATCGGCGTCGCGATGGGCGGCAGGGGCACGGACGTTGCGCGCGAGGCGGCGTCGCTGGTGCTGCTGGACGACAATTTCGCGAGCCTCGTCACGGCCGTCCGACTCGGCCGCCGCATCGACGACAACCTACGCAAGGCGTTCGGCTATATCCTCGCGGTGCACGTGCCCATCGCCGGCATGTCGCTGCTGCCCGTCCTGTTCGGCTGGCCGATGGTGCTGGGGCCGATCCACGTCGTGTTCCTGGAACTGGTGATCGACCCCGTCTCGTCGATCGTGTTCGAGGCGGAGCCCGAGGAAGACGGCCTCATGGCCCGGCCGCCGCGCCGCCCCGAAGCTCCGCTGTTCGACCTGCCGCTGCTCGCACACGGCCTGCTGCAGGGCGCCGTGGTGATGGTTGCAGCACTCGGCGTGTTTCAGCTCGGCATTCACGACTCCCATGGTGAGCAGACGGCGCGGTGCATGGCCTTCGTGACGCTCGTGCTCGGCAACCTTGGCCTGGTGCTGACCAACCGCTCCACGACCTCCGGAGCAGTACGCGCCATGCTGCGGCCCAATCGTGCGCTGGTGCTGGTCGTTGTCGTGACGACCATCGCGCTGGGACTGTCGCTGTCCGTGCCCTGGCTGCGCGGCCTGTTCGGCTTCGTCGCCATCGGCTGGCCGCATTTGGCAGAGGCGGCTGGCGCGGCGGTTGCCTGCATCGTGGTCAACGACCTGATCGGGATTGTCTGGCGTCGCGTGACAGCAAGCCGGCGGCAAAGCCCCATGAAGCAGGACTGATCGATGCGCGCCATCCACAAGGAAAATCATCTCGTCGAACGCATCGGCTGGCTGCGGGCCGCCGTGCTGGGCGCCAATGACGGGATCATCTCTACGGCGAGCCTGATCCTGGGCGTGGCCTCGGCCGCGAGCGCACCGGGCGAGGCCTTGATCGCCGGGGTGGCGGGCCTGGTCGCGGGGGCCATGTCGATGGCTGCGGGCGAATACGTATCCGTCAGCTCCCAGTCCGACACCGAGAACGCGGACCTCGCGCGGGAGACGGCCGAGCGTGCCAGTCAGCCGGATGCTGAGTTGGACGAACTCGCGCAGATCTACGTCGGCCGGGGCGTCGAACCGGACCTGGCGCGTGAGGTCGCGACGCAGCTGATGCGCAAGGACGCCCTGGGCGCCCACTCCTGGGATGAACTCGGCATTTCGTCCCACACGGTGGCGTGGCCGGTGCAGGCCGCCCTGACTTCGGCGCTGACTTTCTCGATCGGCTGCAGCACCGCTGGTGCTGGTGGTCATCGCCCCGGCGTCCTGGCTCATGCCGGCCGTTGGCGCCGGGTCGCTGCTGTTCCTGGCCGTGCTGGGCATGGTGGGCGTCAAGGCGGGCGGCGCCGGCATCCTGAAACCCACCATCCGCGTGATGTTCTGGGGCGCGCTCGCGATGACGCTCACCACCGGCGTCGGCGCCGCCATCGGGAAGGCCGTGTGACCGGCCCGAGCGAACACCTTGACCAATGAAGGAGAGCGAACATGCAAGCCCAGGATGTCATGACAAAGCAGGTCGTCACGGTCGAACCGGGCACGCCGCTCGAGGCGGTCGCCCAGCTGATGGTGGATCACCGCATCAATGGAATGCCCGTCGTCGAGCCGTCCGGCCGGCTGGTGGGCATGATCACCGACGGTGATCTCTACAGGCGGGCCGAGCTGTCCACCGAGCCGCACCGCTTCAACTGGCTCGAACTGTTCCAGTCGGGCAGGTCAGAGGCCAAGGACTTTGTCATGACCCATGGGCGAACCGCGCGGGACGTGATGACACTCGATGTCTATGCGGTCGCACCGGACACGTCGCTCCAGCAGATCGCAGACCTGCTCTCGGACCGGCGTATCCGGCGCGTGCCGGTCGTCGCCGACGAGAGGCTGGTCGGCATCGTCAGCCGGGCAAACCTGGTTCAGGCCTTTGCCGCCCTGTCCCGGACACAAGCGGCAGACGGCCAGTCCGACCGGCGCATCCGCGACCAGATCCTCGCTGAATACAAGCGGCACTCCTGGGGGCAGACCGAGGGCAACGTGATCGTCACCGATGGCGTCGTGCACCTGTGGGGCTTCGTGGGCTCCGAGACGGAGATCACGGCGCTGCGACTGTCCGCCGAGGCGATCCCGGGCGTCGTGGGGTTCGAGGACCATAGCATCCGCTCCCTCGCTGCGGGCACCAGGCCCCGGCATCCGTCGAGCGTCACCGTGCTGGCCGCCGAGCCGGCCATCTGACTGGCGCACGGCATGACTGCTACGGCTGCCACAAGCATCAGCCGGATCAGATCCGCGCCAAGCATGTCCGGGAAGGCATCCGCGACTTCCAAAACGGCGTGCAGTGTCATCGGAGCGCGCGCGGTGGAGACGGTCACGAGGGCTCTCGCGGGGAACATGAGCGTGATTGAGCTGAAGAGGTGGTGCAGCTGCCTTCAAATTGTCAATGTCCTGTCAAGGCGCACAAACTTCTTGATTGGGTGACATCCAAGGCCAGCCCAGCCCACAACCCTGTCTCAGCTTGCACAGCCACAAATCTGGGCTTCGCGCACTTAACTTTCGATCAGGACGTGGACTGTGTTGTGGACCGCGTCACATGGATGTCAAGTTTAATGAGTAATATCAGATGCTTATGGCATTGATGTGGCGGATGGGGTGGGATTCGAACCCACGGAACCCTAGCGAGTTCGCCAGTTTTCAAGACTGGAGCCTTAAACCGCTCGGCCACCCATCCGTTCCGCTCAACTAACGCGCAGCCATGCCCGGCTGCAAGCCGGCAGGGGTTCCGTGTCGGCGGCAACTCCGGTATTCCTGCTGCAACATGAGGATGACGTGTTTCATGACATCGCGCAGACTGCTGCAAACGCTCGGGGTTGTTGCGGCCGGCGCGATGGCTGCGGCGCCAGCCTATGCCGAGCCGGCGCAGGACCCGCACGGCATCCTGACCCTGCAGACCGAGAACGACGCGGTTTCCACGCTGAAGGGCACGTCGGACCAGTACTACACTGCCGGCCTGCGGTTGGGCTACACCACCGGGACCACGGGGCTGCCGTCATTCTTGGACACGTTCGGCCGGGCCGTGTGGGGCGATGGCGTCCAGCGGGTCAGCGTCGATATCAGCCAGTCGATGTTCACGCCGCGCAACACGCAGATCAACCCGCCGAACCCGCGGGACCGGCCCTATGCGGGCTATCTGCGGGTCAGCACGGCGTTGATCCATGATGACGACAACAGCCGCGGCGTGCTGGGTTTCAGCGTCGGCGTCGTCGGCCCGGCGGCCCTGGGGCGCCAGGTGCAAAACGGCTTCCACACCCTGATCGGGGACACCGGCAACAAGGGCTGGAACAGTCAGCTTCGGAACGAGCCGGCCGTCGAGCTGCTTGCCGAGCGGACATTCCGTCTCCCCGTCACGCGGTTCGGCGGGCTGGAGGTCGATACGCTGCCGGCCCTGACCGCGGGTGTGGGTTCGGTGCGCGACTATGTGCAGGTGGGCGCGGTGCTGCGACTGGGGCAGGGGCTCGGCAGCGACTTCGGCGCGCCCCGCATCCGGCCGGGATTCAGCGGAAGCGACGCCTACACGCCGACGCGGCCGTTCGCGTGGTATGTGTTCGCCGGGGTCGATGGCCAGGCGATCGCGCGTGACGAGTTCCTGGACGGCAGCGCGTTCGTCTCGAACTCGCCGCACGTCCAGCGGGTGCCCTTCGTGGGCGAGATCGTCGGCGGCGCAGCGGTCATGTTCTATGGCGTCCGGCTGACCTACACGCAGACCTGGCAGACGACGGCGTTCAGGGGCCAGAAATCCGGCCTGTTCACCTTCGGTTCGCTGGCCGGGTCAGTGCGGTTCTGAGGGTCAATCCGGGAACAGCTCAGGGGCCGAAGCTCCAGACCGGACTGCGGGACGTGCCCCGCGGCATCAACGTCGAAATCGTCAAGCGGTCCGACATGACGGGCTTCGTGGTTCTTCCGAAACGCTGGATTA
>JAYUCA010000070.1:0-2504 GCA_043740535.1 Rhodospirillales bacterium
CCTCGATAGACTGGAACCCCTGGAAACAACACGTCGCGGATGGCCTGCACCGCCTCGCGCACCGCTACCTCGATGTCCGACAGGTCAGCCATCAGGTGACGCTCAGGATCAGATCCATGCGCGCGCCCAAGTCTGTGATCTCGCAGGCGCCAACGGTGAAATTCCGCCCGGTGTCCGTGTCCGTCACGCGGTCCGACGTACGCGGCACGACGCCCGGCCACAGCGGCAGCAGCGCCTGGAAGCCCTTGTCCTGCACGTCGCCAGGCAGATCGGCCCGGCCGGCTTGATTGCGCCCGCCCAGCAGCAGCGAGGCGGGCCAACCGGCCATCAGCGTGCCGTCAGTGCCGTCCGTCCGTCCGCCGTACTGGTCCTCGTGCGCCAGGTCGATGCCCACGGCGCGCGTGATGGTCAGGGTGGCGTTACACTCCACCACCGAGGTAGGCAACAGCGGCTGCTGGGCAATGACGAAATACGTCCCGCTCGGCGCGAACAGGTAGTCGCCGACGCGGGTAAGCGTGCGGTCGTAGAACGCTCCCCAAGTCGGGTGGCCGTAGAGGTTCGGCTTCTTGCCCATGAACTGATAGTCGGGGTCGAAATACGCCTGCACCATGCCCATGCGAGATGCTGGGCCAAGGCCGTTGACCGCCTGAAGTGCCCGGCGCCAATCGCAGGGCGCGCCCACGACTGCGGCGCCGAAGCCAGATCCCTGGTTGATTAGGGCTTGGATGTCTGCCTGGCCGAAGGGCATCAGACGACGACCCGCAGCCCGGGGTCGCCAAGGTCTGGCCCGGCCGGCACGCCGACCAGGTTGCACAGCATCCGGCGCCAGGCGTTGAACAACCCAAGCCGCTCCCGCACTTCCGCCGGGTTGCGGGTCCAGACCGCGGCCTGCGCTGTGCTCAGGCGATCCCCCGCACCAAGGGCCGCCGTTTCCAGGCCGTAGCAGTCGGACAGTTTCAGCCTGATGTTCTGAATTTCGGCCGCGGCCATGTTGTCCAGCCGATATTCCAGCAGCCCGTAGGCCTGGAAGAAGCGCCAGCTCTGAAAACCCGATGCCCCGGCGCCATACGGCGGATAGCCGCAGAAGCGCCGGATGTCGGCCTTCTCCGCGTTCGTGAACGGTGCGGCCGAAAGGGAGGCCGCTGCCGACATCAGGCGGTCGGCGCGTCAGGCAGCGGCTGGTTGCCACCGGGTTGGTTCGGCACGCCCTGAACGTGCGGCATGTCGGCTGCGGCCGGGATGGCAGCGGAGCACATCTCCACCGTCACCAAGTCGGCCTCGCGCTTCACCAGCACCAGCTGCGCTACGTAGGACGGGGCCACGACCATGACGATGCTGTTTGGCGTGATCTGCGCGCCCATAGGGGCAAAGAACCCCGGCGCCTTGACCGCTTCAAGGTCATCGTCGGCATCGACATAGTGCCACATGCGCCAGTCGCCGGAACCGCCGGCCGCCTGGACGAGAATCGTGAGTTTGCTGGCGTCGAACATCATTGCCTCACTGCGCTGTTGGGGCGGCCCCGTTGGCCGAGAGATAGGCCAGCAGGGCCGCGTCGATCTGGTAGGCCGGCCCCTGCTCGAAGGTGAGCACGCAGCCGTTGTACGGGATCACGACGGTGGCGGAGAACACGTAGCTCGCGCCCACCAGCGCCTTGACCGCGGCCGGGACGTGCGTGCGAACCGTCCCGTTGACGGACACTGCGCGCCGGCTTTCAGCCTGGGCCTGCGACGTAGCCATCAGACGTGCTCAAGCACGACCGCGCGCTTGTACGCGGCGTTGTTGGCCGTGCTGATGGTGGTGGAGTTGGCGGTGGTGTCGGACGGCGCCGTGAAGCCGCCGATCCAATACCAGGACTGCGCGATGATCTGCTGCAAGCGGTCGAGGGGCTCGCGTGTCACCATCACAACGCCGTCCTGCTGGCTGACGATGCTGTCGGTCGGCGCGATGTCCGAGGACGCCATGCCGGCGAAGTCGCCCTCGATGAGAGCCCCCTGGCCGCAGATGATCGGGCGATGCACCTTGACCCCTGCGAGGCTGGGATGCGCCTGAATGTAAGCCTCCGTTGTGGTGATGAACCGCAACCCCAGCATGTCGGACACCACGCCGTTGCGGAACACGGCGTTGCTGGTCGTGGCCCCCTGGAACAGGCGCTGGAAGTCCTGGTCAGCGAACAGCTCGCGGACGCTGGTCGGGTCCACATAGCAGTTGTAGGCGCCGTTCACGGTGGGCACGGCGTTGCTGCGCAACTGCGCCACAGCATCCAGCAGGCTCGACATGGTGAGCACGTCGGTTCCCAGCAGCGCGCCAGTGGACAGGCGACCAGAAGGGCGGATGACGCTGGGCGCAATCCCGCCCTGGACAGCGTTGCCGGCGGTGCCGTCGGCGACCGTGACGCTGGTGGTGAAGGTTAAGGTGCCGGACTGCCCGCCTGCGGCAAGGGCGGTGCTGGCGTTGGTGCCGTCGGTCGTGAAGCCGGACAGCGCATAGACGTTGCTCCCGACCGT
>JAYUCA010000071.1:0-1877 GCA_043740535.1 Rhodospirillales bacterium
CAGCTTTCGGCCAAGGTAAAGGCGTTCGCGCGGCTGACGATGACCAGCGAGGAGGTGGCGGAATGGCTGTGACGCAGGACCGGGCCGTGTTCTGGTACGGCTGCAACATGACCCGGCATGGCGAGGTGATCCGCACGGCGGCGCGGTTGCTGAACGCCGTAGGGGTCGATGCCGCGCCGGCAGGCGGACCCGGGCATTGCTGCGGCAGCCCGAAGGACGCGAACGCCCGCATCAACGAGGGCATGGCGCGACGGACGATCGAGGCATTCAACGCGTCAGGGCGAGAGACCGTGGTTACGTGGTGCCCGTCCTGCCACATGAACATGGGCGACAGCATGGCGCCGGTGACGCCGACGCAGTTCGAGACGGTGCACATCACCGAGGTGCTGCACGCCCGGCGGGAGGCGCTGCGGCCGCTGCTGGTGCATCCGGTGCGGCGGCGGGTGCTGCTGCATCTGCATCACGGGTTCAATCCGCGGGCGCCGGTGAACAGTCTTGTGCCGGACATCCTCGGGTTGATCCCGGGAATGGAACTGGTGGTTCATCCATTGGTGGCGCCGGGCCATATGTGCTCGGCGATTGCCGGGGTGCCGGGGGCGCTGGCGGATGTGCAGCGGGCGACCTTGGCGGCGGTTGCAGAGACGGGCGCGGATACGTTGTGCACGGTGTTTCACTCCTGCCACCGGGAGAGCGTGGCGCTGGAGCGGCACGGGGTTCATGTCGCGAACTGGATGCACCTGCTGGCCGAGAGCCTGGGGTGGCCGGCGGAGGACGAGTACAAGGCGTTGCGGAATGCGGCCGATCCGCGGGGGGCACTGGGGCCGGGGCGATTGGACGCGGTGGGGGAGGCGGCGTTCGAGCGGCTGGTGGAGGGGGAGTTGCGTCGGGCTGCTTTGGTGTGATGCCAGGGATATCAAGCATTGACCGATCCGCATCGTCACTGCGAGCTCTTGCGAAGCAGTCCCGGGCGGCCAGACCTGATCGATCGGTCCTGGATCTCTTCGCAAGGGCTCGCGATGACGGGGCGATACTGGGTGCCGTTGGTATTATACCAGGGATCGAAAGTCCTGACCTGTGCCTTTGGCGGACTGCGAAGGGCATTCCACCCTACGAGGCTTCCTGCGCCAGGAACCGATCGATGAGCCTCCCGATGAGGGCTTGCCCTCGCGCCACGGTCCGTCGGGGACGACGTGGGCCTGTCAATTCGTTCTTGCTATGCCCAGCCGGTCGCCCGTGTCCTGGATGGCGGCCCAGGTGTTCTCCTGCAGCGGGATGCCGTGTTTCAGGCGCTCGGCGCGGGTGCGGACTTCGGCGTCGCCGGGGACCAGGACCGGGTTGGCGGGATCGATCGGGCTGGTCTCGCGGACGTAGGTGGCAAAGTCCTTCGCGGTCTGGGCGAAGCCGGCTGCGCCGAAGTGGTTGGGGTCCAGGTAGATCGACAGCATGCCGTTGACGATGCCGCCGCGCTGCCCGCCCGGGATGGGGCCGGCGGTGGGGCTGCCGGCCAGGCAGCCGGCCAGGATCTCGCACATGAAGGCGATGGCGCTGCCCTTGTGGTCGCCGAAGGCGCGGATGGCGCCGGTTCCGTTGCCGGGGTCGCGGATGTGGGTGCCTTCGATGGGGCCGTAGAAATCGGCGGGGTCGCTGGACAGATGGCCGTCGACGGTGATCAGCGCGTCGTGCGGGATGGGCTTGCCGCCGTTGCTGGCGACCAGGACCTTGCCCTCGGCGACCACGGAGGTGGCGAAGTCCAGCAGCAGCGGCGCCCCTTCGGGCTGCGGCACGCCGATGCACATGGGGTTCGTGCCGAAGCGGCGCTGCGTGCCGCCGAACGGGGCGACGATCTCGCCCAGGCCGACGTTGACGAAGTGGATGGA
>JAYUCA010000072.1:0-1564 GCA_043740535.1 Rhodospirillales bacterium
CGCAGGTCGGCCGGGGACAGATGCGGCCAGGTTTCGGGCACATACAGGCCGCCATCCTCGGCCAGCCCCGCGAGCAGCACCTGGCCGAAGTCCCGGACCGGCGCCTGGCCGCGGGTGGAGACGTAGCGCATCGCGGACGCGGTCAGGCGGGCTTGCCCGGCGGGGTCTTGCCCTCTGCCTCGCCATCTTCCTCGTCCTCGTCCTCGTCGTCGTCCTCTTCCTCGTCCTGGCTTTCGTACCATTCCAGCACGTCGTCGTGGAAATCGGGGTCGTTGAGCAGCCGCATCGCCAGCGCCACGGCGATCTCGTATGGCTCGGGCACGTCGGTCGCGCCGTCCGGCAGGTCGGTCGCCGGCACGACGCGGACGGTCATGGACCCGTCTTCCTCGCCGACGATCAGCGCCACTTCGTTGGCATCGAGTTCGACGCTGCGGCTATGGGCGGGCATGGGAAACCTCCTCGATCAGTCCGGCACGCGTAGCAAGCCAGGCGGGCCAGGGCTAGAGCGGCATCGTTTCAGGTTGCCTGGACCTGCAACGAGGCTGCGCGTTCTTCACCGCCAAACGACAGCGATCATGCCCTCGGCCTCGGGCCGTTTGCAGCAGGAATGGAGCGGTTCCACCCATGATGGAACCGCTCCAGCGGGACGGATCGGATGCGCGCCAGCCCCCGCTCGGCGCCCAACCGGAGTCCGCCCGCTATCTCGTCGCGGGCGCCTGCCGCACGGCCGCCCGTCAGCCCGCCACCGCCGCAAGCGGATGGATGGGGGCCGGGGCCGGGTAGTCGGGCAGCTCCGTCGCCTGGCGTTCCCGCGGGACCAGCGTCCAAATCTGCTTCAACGGGATTTCGGCGCGGATGTGCGGCGGCAGCAGCGCGTAGTGCGTTTCCACGGCGCGGACGACGTCATGGCCGTCCCACATCCGGATCCGGAAATACTCCGGCGCCCCCTCGGCCCGCACGGACTGATTGAACCCGCCCCATGCCACCAGCAGCCCATGGTCGGCCTGGAACCGATGCATCACGCCGGCCATCTCCCGCAGCACCCGCACGTCGACCTTGGCGTCCTGCGATTTGACCTGCACCGCCAGCCGCGGCGCGTCGAACCCCAGCGCGCCGCTGCCCGCCAGGATGTCCACCCCGCCATCCGGGCCGGGCGGCGAGACGCGCGCCTGGAACCCCTGCGCCTCGAGCAGGGCCCCCACCAGTTCCGCCAGCCTATGCCCCTTGAACTTCTGCGCGATCCGCTCGCGGATCATGCCGTACGACCGCTCCTCGAAGTCGGCGATCGACAGCGGCATCGGGCTTGACGCCGAAATCCGCAGATTGCGCATCGAGGACGGCACCAGGCGTGCCGCCGCCGGCCGTTCAGTGCTGGTCAGCAGATCGCGCACCCGCTGCTCGGCATCGTTGCGCTCGATCCGGCAGACCGTCGTGAACGTGCCGAACGAGAACAGCACGTCCGGGTCGAAAGCTGACCGCGGCAACTGCGCCAGCCACTTGACCGGACGGGTGTGCAAGGGGCCGCCGGCCAGGTCGTGCCGATGCGCGTAGTCGCCGATGATGG
>JAYUCA010000073.1:0-4714 GCA_043740535.1 Rhodospirillales bacterium
GCCGCCCGCTTGCCCTCGTCGTAGCAGGCGCGCGGGCCCAGCGGATTGACGTTGCCGCGGTAGTCCTCGGTCTGCGGATGCACCGTGGGGTCGCCGTAGACCTCGCTGGTGCTGGCCTGGAAGATCTTGGCCTTCACGCGCTTGGCCAGGCCCAGCATGTTGATCGCGCCGATCACCGACGTCTTGGTCGTCTGCACCGGGTCGAACTGGTAGTGGATAGGCGAGGCCGGGCAGGCCAGGTTGTAGATCTCGTCCACCTCGACATACAGCGGGAACGTGACGTCATGCCGCAGCGCCTCGAACTGCGGCAGGCCGAGCAGGTGGCTGATGTTGTCCTTGCGCCCGGTGAAGTAGTTGTCCACGCAGAGCACGTCGTGGCCCTCGTCGATCAGCCGCTCGCACAGATGCGACCCCAGGAACCCGGCCCCGCCCGTCACCATCACCCGCTTCCGGATCAGCGCCATCCTGCCGCACCCTCAACCCCTGTTCCGGCCTGAGCTAGCACGGGATCGTTGCCCGGCCCAGCGGGCCGCCTTCGCGACCGGACTCCGGCGGGCCGCCTTCGCGACCGGGCTGTGGATCACACACGGGTTATTGACCAGCGGAGGGCGTCATGCACCTATCCCGGCGACCGCAGCGGGACCGAAACCATGATGCCGAGCCTTTCTTTTCGTGCTGCCGCCCTGCTGCTGGCAGGGGTGCTGGCGGCCGCAGGCCCGGCGCAGGCGCAGCCCAACGTCATCACGCCGGGCAGCCCCGCGCCCGGCTATGCCGCGCCGGCCAGCCCGATCCCCCTGCGGCAAGGCTATGGCGCCCCGCCCCGCCCCGCCTTCGCCCCCGCGGCCCCCGTCGCGCCGGCGCCTGCCCTGGCCCCGGCGCCGCCGCTGGCCGCAGCGCCCGCAACCGTGACCGGAGCGGCGCCCCCGACGCAGGAGGCGTTCGTGAAAGCGGTGGAGGAAGCGCGCCAGAGCTTCGCCGGCGCGCTGAACGACATGGTCCGCGGCGTGTCTCGTCCGCGCCGGGCCGAGGCGCTGTGCCGCGCCGTGC
The DNA here is from genome assembly GCA_043740535.1 of Rhodospirillales bacterium. GTDB lineage: Bacteria > Pseudomonadota > Alphaproteobacteria > Acetobacterales > Acetobacteraceae > JBBROS01. The sequence goes on from JAYUCA010000073.1 coordinate 1,048, forward strand.
CCCGGGCCCGCATGGAAAACTGGGTCGGCAAGCTCGCCGTGCTCGGCTCCAGCCCCGGCGGACGCGGCATGATCGTCATCGAGATCGCACCCAGGCTGACGATCGCCACCAACCGGAACGAGGCCGCCGACGAGCGCGACAAGACGCTGATCGACGTGCGCACGCCGCTGTTCGGCGCCGCGGCGGTGCTGGCCGTGGGCGACCGCGTGCAGTTCACCGGCACGCTGATTCCGGGTGGCGACGACTGCTTCCGCGAGGTCGGCAAGGATATCGCGGCCACGATGACGCAGCCAGAGTTCATCCTGCGGCTGGAGGCCATCAAGAAGGTGAGCCCGCCCTCGGCCAATGCCGTGCTCAGCGGCCAGGCGGCGGCGATGAGCATCGCGCAGTCCAGCGACTACGTGCGCGACGCGGTCGATACCATCGCCGGGGCGGTGGCCTGCGGGATGGAGAACCGGCGGGTGTTCGCCACCATCATCAAGGTGATGATTCGGGCGTCGGCCGGGCAGCCGGTGGAGCAGCGGGACAACCTGATCACGATGATCTTCAGTCCGCCGAGCCAGCAGGCCCAGACCAAGGAGAACTGCGAGGCCAAGATCCAGTTGTTCGACCGGCTGGAAACGGACGCCTCCTGATCGCATGGAACCCGGTGCGACACGCCGGAACTGCAGCGCCTGCGGCACGCCGTGCCGGCCGACGTTTCATGCGCCCCCGCCGGAGCTGGCGCCGGACCTCGATTTCCGCCCCGGGGAGCCGACCCGCTCCACCCTGAAGCACTGGCTGGCGACCTGCCGGGGCTGCGGCGCCACTGCCCCTGACCTCGCTGCTTTGCCCCGAGGCGCGCGGGAGACGGCGGCGACGCCGGAATACCGAGCGCTGGCCGGCCCCGCGCGCGCCTTCCTGCGCTGGGCGATGTTGCACGAAGCCGCCGGTGAACCGGCGGAGGCTGCGGAGGCGATGCTGCAGGCGGCCTGGGCGACGGACGACGTTGGCGGCGACGCCGCGCCGTTTCGCCGACGGGCGGCAGCGCTGTGGGGGGAGCCGTCGATGACGCAGGACGCCCTGCGCCTGATCGACGTGCTGCGTCGCGCCGGGGCGGCCGACGCGGCGGCGCAACGCATTTCGGCGCTGCTGGCAAAACCAGGCCTGGACGAGACTGACGCCGCGCTGCTGCGCTTCCAGCAAGGCCTGGTCGCCGCCGGCGACACCGGACGGCATCTGCTGTCCAGCGCGCTGCGCCCGCCGGCGCGCACGCCGCACGTGTCCCATGGCCAGAGGCTCCGGGGACCGTCCCGCAGCCTTTGGCAGCGTCTCGTTGGCCGATGACCGCCGGGCTCGAAGCGTCGCTGCGCCTTGCCTTGGACCGCAAGGCCAAGCCGGCGGGGTCGCTCGGGCGGCTGGAAGACCTGGCCGTGCAGCTCGGGCTGATCCAGGCGACGCTGCATCCCGTGGTGACTGACCCGGTCGTGCTGGTGTTCGCGGGCGACCACGGCGCGGTGGCCTCGGGCGTGTCGGCCTACCCCTCGGCCGTGACCGCCGCGATGGTGGTGGCCTATCTCGACGGCCGCGCCGCCATCAACCTGTTCACCCGGCAGGCGGACGCCCGGTTGCTGGTGGTCGATGCCGGCGTCGCCGCCGAGCTGGCGCCGCATGTGGGCCTGGTGTCGGCGAAGGTCGGCCCGGGCACGCGGAATTGGGCCACCGGACCCGCGATGACCGAGGGGCAGGCGCAGCAGGCGATCGCCAGCGCCGCCGAGCTGGTGGATCTGCTGGCCGATGGCGGCACGACGGTGCTGGCGCTGGGCGAGATGGGGATCGGCAACACCGCCAGCGCGGCGCTGCTGGCGCACAAGGTGGGCGGGCTGCCGCTGCGCGTCGGGCGCGGCGCCGGGCTCGACGACGCCGGGCTGGACCGCAAGCAGGCCGTCGTGGAGCGCGCCAGCGCCCGCACGGCAGATGCGCTGGCGCCCCTGGCGGCGCTGGCGGAATACGGCGGCTTCGAGATCGCGATGCTGGCCGGCGCCATCCTGCAGGCGGCGCGCCGCCGGCTCGTGGTGGTCGTCGACGGCATGATCGTCACCGCCGCGGCCGTGGTGGCGCACGCGATCGAGCCGGGGTGCCTGGCGTGCTGCGTGTTCGCGCACCGCTCGGCCGAGCCCGGGCATGACGCGATGCTGGCCCACCTGGGCGCGCGCCCCCTGCTGGACCTGGGGCTTCGGCTGGGCGAGGGCACCGGCGCGGCGCTGGCCATACCGCTGCTGCGCGCCGCGGCCAGCGTGCTGAACGACATGGCGGACCTCAGCGACCTTGCATGAGGCCCTTCGCCGCGAGTGGGGCCTGCTGCTGGTGGCCGTCCAGGCGCTGACCCGGCTGCCGGTGACGGCGCCGCACGGCCCGCACGCGCTGCGTCAGGCGGTGCGGTATTTTCCGTTGGTCGGCCTGGGCGTGGGGCTGGTGGCGGCCGTGGTGTTCTGGCTGGCCAGGCTCGGGCTGCCGCCTGCTGTCGCCTCGGTGCTGTCGTTGGCGGCGACCGTCCTGCTGACCGGGGCGCTGCACGAGGACGGGCTGGCGGATTGCTGCGACGGGCTGTTCGGCGGCCGCACCAGGGACGACGCGCTGCGCATCATGCGGGACAGCCGGCTGGGCGCGTTCGGCGTGCTGGGCCTGCTGCTGGTGCTGGGCGCGAAGCTGGCGCTGGTGGCTGCCACGCCGCACGCCGGCTGGGCGCTGGTGGCGGCGCACGCGGCCGGGCGGTTCTGGGCCGTGCTGCCGCCGGCGGTGCTGTCCTATGCAAGGCCGGACGGCATGGCCGCTGGCGTAGCCCAGCCGAATGGCGCGGCATTGCTGATCGCAGCCGCGCTGGGCCTGGGACCGCTGCTGCTGCTGGGCTCGCACGCCATGCCCGCGCTGCTAGCCTCGGGCGGCGCCGCGCTGCTGTTCGGCCTGTGGGTGCGGCGCCGGCTGGGCGGCTACACCGGCGACGTGCTGGGGGCGACGCAGGTGCTGACCGAGCTTGCCGTCCTGATGGCTGCCGCATGGCGCGCGGCCTGATCCTCGCGGCCCGCCACCCGCGCCCGCGCGTGGCCGGCCGGATCTGCTACGGCCGCACCGACGTGCCCCTGGCCGAACCGCCGGAAATCGGCGCGGCCGCCCTGTTGGAGGCGATTGGCGACCAGGCGATCGGCCGCATCGTCAGCAGCCCGCTCGGCCGCGCGCTGCTGGTGGCGCAGGCCGTGGCGCGGGAAACCGGCGCCACGCTGCACACCGACAACCGGCTGCAGGAGATGGATTTCGGCGCGTGGGAGAACCGCCCCTGGTCCGCGCTGCCCCGAGCCGAGATCGACGCTTGGGCCGCCGACCCGCTCCGCTACCGCCCCGGCGGCGGCGAGAGCGTCGATGCGGTGCTCCACCGCGTCCGCCGCGCCTGGACCGGCATCGCCAGCTCCGAGGACACGACCCTGGTCGTAACCCACGCCGGCCCGATCCGCTGCCTGCTGCATGTGGCCCGCGGGGTGCCGATCCTGGAGGCGATCCAGGCGGGAATAGCCTTTGGATCGGTCACCCGGTTCGAGGATTCGTAGGGCGGCGAGGACGTCAGCGGCCCCACGACATCCGCTGCACCGCCTTGATGCGGTCGATGAACTGGTGCTTCAACGCCCCGGTGACA
>JAYUCA010000074.1:0-1830 GCA_043740535.1 Rhodospirillales bacterium
GGTTTCGCGCCGAGGATGTCGGTCGGTTCGGCGATCGAGAATGGCTCGGACCGGTCGGTCCAGATGATCTGCTGGTTTTCGCAATCATCGCGGCCAGCAACGCGGACCCAGCACCAGACGGCGTACAGGCTGTCATGGTTGTAGCGGGGGCGATGCACACGGGCGTGGCCTTTGGCCTCGGCTGCGGTGGCGACGGAATTGGCGGTGAAGACGCCGGCTGGCGGCGCGGCGCCCGGGAACGCCAGCAATCTGCGCGCCGGTTGTTCGCGTGGTTCCAGCGCGCATTCCAACATGCGCCAGACCGGATCGCCCATCGTGGCGGGAACGCCGGTCGGGGTCAGCGCGAACCAGCTGACCAAAGAGCCGGCGGCCCCGGCAACAAGAATGTCCATCCGGGACTCAAAGGCGCTGGCACCGCCGGATCCGGCCGCATCCACCGGGGTGACGATCCGGTCGACCGCAAGGCCGGCCTGATGTGCCCGCAACGCCATCTGCACCCCGGGCGGAGTCAGGTTGAAAGCCTGCCAGGATGGCGCGAAGCTCCTCGACTCGCACCTCGGCGGGGGCGTCTGCAGAACCGCCGCCCGATGATGGGCGATTGGCCGCGCTGACGGTGAACTCGCTGGAGATTTCTCCGAAGGAGACGGTCATGAGCTAATGCCCCCGGCAGGTGTGACAGCCGCAGCCATAGCGGCGCGTGGAAACGGGCGCGAGGAATAGGCCGGTGGACCCCCCTGGCAGCATCTGCCATCGCGGCGGGCGATCGCCACCCAGCACGGGCCGGGGCACCATCCGTTCACTGACATAGACCGTGTACGCAGCCACCGGTGCGCGGCAGCGATGGTGGCGGCGAGCCCCTGACCGGTGCAGGCGAGGTCATGGCCGTTGCGTTCGGCCCGCCCGGCGGTGGCACCGCCATGCCGCCGGCGCGCATTCCGTTCACCACGGCGGCAAGCTGTGCCGCGGCGGATCCCGCCTTCGGGCCATCCGGCGCCCAGGGAGAGGGCGGTGGAACAACGCCGGCCGATGGCCTGGGCGACGGCGCCAGGGACGACAGGCCAGCCTGGCCGATATCGCCGCCGAAGCACTCGGGCTGAACCCGACATCGAGCGTGACGCCGAAATCCGCGGAGACGCCCAGCTGGGCGGAAAATCCCAGGGACAGCCCGCCCGGGCCAAGATCGAACAGGCTGTTGGCACCCGCTGCTGCTGCTGCATCGCGCGCATTCGCCGGTGGAGCGCCAGCCGTGGCGCGGGCGACGTCATCGGCGTTCACGACATAGGTGAAATTCTGCTCGGTCAGCGTCAGGCCCGGACGCGGTCGAGCACCTTCTCCACCATGCGGCCGCTGCCGACGTCGCGATCGAGCCGCGCCACGCGCGCCTCGGGGAACGCCGCGGTGAGCGTGTCCTCGAGCTTCTCGGTGCCGAGCCCCTCCAGCGCCAGCGCCGGCGCCTGGCACTTTGGACAGGTCGCCGGCATTCCGATCTCGTACTCGCAGTAGTGGCAGCGGAGGACCGCGCCGGCGCGCTTGTGAAACGTGAGCGCCACCGAGCAGGACGGGCACGAGCACATCTCGCCGCACGACTCGCAGCGCACGCTCGGCGAGAAGCCGCGACGGTTCAGGAAGAGGATGGTCTGCCCCTTCGCCGCGAGCGTCGCCTCGATGGCGCGGTGCAGCGGGAGGCTTATCCGCTTGTCCCCGGTCGGGCCCGCGCCGATGCGCCGGAGGTCCAGGATCTCGACGCGCGGCATGCTCTGCGCGCGCGCGCGATCGGGGAGCAACAGCTTCGTGGCCTTGCCGGTCCGCGCCAGCTGTTCGCTCTCCAGC
>JAYUCA010000075.1:0-3574 GCA_043740535.1 Rhodospirillales bacterium
CTGGAAGGCGGCACGAGCGAGGGCGGCCCCGAGGAAGGCGGCTACGCGCTGATCTACGCGCCGGGCCAGGACTGGGCGAGCTGGGGCCTGGCCCGCAACGACATGGGCGTGACGGTCTGGCATTGCGGCAGCGGCTCGGACCTCGGCTGCCACGCGACCATGCTGCAGGCGCTCGACAGCCTGCCCCCGGTCCTGGCGCAGCAGCAGCCCTCACGCAAACGTGCGGCAGCCGCCGGGCGGGCTGCACGTTCTCCGGTGGCGCGCCTGGCATGGGCCGGGCGCGACCAGGCGGAGGCTATCGCATGAAGGCATTTATCGCGGCGACGGTTCTGGCGGTGACGCTCGGGGCGGCGGTTGCAGCGGGTCCGGCCCAGGCCGCAGGCTGCGTGAGCGGCGCTGCGGTCGGCGGCGTGGCGGGCCATGTGGCAGGACATCATGGCGTGCTGGGCGCGGCGGCGGGCTGCGCCGTCGGCCATCACGAGGCGGTCAAGAACGAGCGCGCCAACACAGCGCCGTCTTCCGGCCCGGCCCCGAACTCCAGCAGCGGCAACCGCTAGGTTCAAAGGCGCCCATGCCCCGGCTGGGCATGGGCGCTTCAGCGCGTTACGCCTGACGACTCCGCCACCCACACGCGGCCCAGCCGGAACGAGAACCAAAGGCGACGCGTGCCCAGGTAGTCCTCGCCGATCAGCACGTCGCCGGTGAACGGCGGCAGATCGACCACGCTCAGCATCGGCCGTTCCAGCGTGTCCGGCCCAATCTTCAGCGTCCGCGCCTGCAGCTCCCGCCGCATGACGCCTTGCGCATTCAGCGCCTGGCTGAAGCCGGCGGGCAGCCGCGCAAGCCGCTTGCGGCCCACCCGGATGTCCTCTGCGGCCTGCAGGGACAGCGCCGTGCTGGATGCGCCGGTGTCCAGCAGGCCGCTCATCCGCTCGCCATCCACCTCGACCGGCACGAACAGATGGCCCGAGCCCGGCTGCTGCCGCACGGGCAGACGGATGGATGCGCCGGCCCAACCAGGCCTCGCGTCCAGGCAGCGCCGCGCGCGATAGAACGTGGCGCGCCGCCGCGGCACGTCCAGATCAAGTTCGAACTCAACCAGGGTGTCGATGCCCAGCACGCCGTCCAGCGGCGGCCGCGGCGAGTCGGCGAGCAGCACCCGGCGGCCCGTCGCCCGGAACGTCCCGAGCGCCAGGCTGTCGAGCCTACCGGCGCCCACCGGCGTCCGGCCGCCGGCGGCGCCCACCGTCCGCGTCTCCGCCCCCTCCGCCACCCCAAGCCGCCGGGCCGCGGCCCGGGTCAGGACGGTTGCGTCCGATCCGGTGTCCAGGATCAACGATGCGGGGCGCCCGTTGATCTCGGCGGTGACGACAGGCACGCTGTGGATCATCTCCAGCGGCAGGTCGGCCACCGTCTCCAACGGGCAGGCGGGCGTCCCCGCACACGCGGACAGCAACAACAGCAGGACCAGGATCGCTCTCATGCCCGCCACCATGCAGGCGGCGGCCCCAGACATAAAGGCCGCCATCCGACGGAAGGCGCTGGACCTCGGGTTCCATGCGGTGGGCTTCGCGCCGGCGCATCTGGGTGCGGAGGCGAAGGCGCGGCTCGCCGCCTTCATCGCGGCCGGGCAGCACGGCGAGATGGCGTGGCTGGCGGACCGCGCCACTGAGCGGGCGCATCCGCAGGCGCTGTGGCCCGAGGCGCGGAGCGTGATCTGCCTTGGCCTGTCCTATGCGCCCGACGACGATCCCCTGGCGGTGCTGGGCCGGCCGGACCGCGGCGGCATCTCGGTCTATGCGCGCAACCGCGACTACCACGACGTGGTCAAGGGCATGCTGAAGCACCTGGCCGCCTTCATCGTCAGCCGGCACGCGCCCGCGGTGAAGGTGTTCGTCGATACCGCGCCGGTGATGGAGAAGCCGTTGGCGGCGCGGGCCGGGCTGGGCTGGCAGGGCAAGCACACGAACCTGGTGTCGCGCCGGCACGGGTCCTGGCTATTCCTGGGCGAGGTCATGACGACGCTCGACCTGGCGCCAGACGTGATCGGCGCCGATCATTGCGGCCGTTGCACCCGCTGTCTCGACATCTGCCCGACCGCCGCCTTCCCGGCGCCGTATCGTCTCGATGCCACGCGGTGCATCTCGTATCTGACGATCGAGCACGCCGGACCGATCCCGCACGCGCTGCGGCCGCTGATGGACAACCGGATCTATGGCTGCGACGACTGCCTGGCGGTATGTCCGTGGAACCGCTTCGCCCAGGCTGCCCATCCGAAGCTGGTGGCGCGCGAGGACTTGCGGGCGCCGCGGCTGGCGGAGCTCGCGATGCTGGACGACGCCGGGTTCCGCCGCATGTTCGCCGGCGGCCCGGTCAAGCGCATCGGGCGCGACCGCTTCGTGCGCAACGTGCTGACCGCCATCGGCAACTCCGGCGACCCGGCGCTGCTGGCGCATGCGCGCCGTCTCATGGGCGACCCCGATCCCGTTGTCGCCGAGGCAGCCGAATGGGCCGCCGCGCGTTTGACGGACAGCGTGAAGGAAAACCCGGCATGACCCGCACCGAGACCGACAGCCTGGGCACGATCGAGATCGACGCCGACCGCTACTGGGGGCCGCAGACCGAGCGGGCGCGCCGGCTGTTCCAGATCGGCACGGAGCGGTTCCCGCCGCTGCTGACCCGCGCCGTCGGCCTGCAGAAGCAGGCCAGCGCCGAGGCCAACCAGGCTTTGGGCGAGCTGCCGGAGGCCATCGCGGCACCCATCGCCGCGGCGGCCGCCGAGATCGCGGCCGGGCAGCACGACCGCGAGTTCCCGCTGCCGGTCTGGCAGACCGGATCGGGCACGCAGACGAACATGAACGCCAACGAGGTGATCGCCAACCGCGCCAACGAGACGCTGGGCCACCCCCGCGGCAGCCGCAGCCCGATCCACCCGAACGACCACGTCAACCGCGGCCAGAGCAGCAACGACAGCTTTCCGACCGCGATGCACGTCGCCGCCGCCGAGGCGGTGCAGCACCGCCTGGTCCCGGCGCTGCGCACGCTGCAGACCAGTTTGGAGACGAGGGCGCGCGCGTGGGACGGCATCGTCAAGGTGGGCCGCACCCACATGATGGACGCGGTGCCGGTGACGCTGGGCCAGGAATGCGCCGCCTGGGCGCGCCAGACGGAGCTTGGCATCGCCCGCCTCCACGACGCGATGCCGCGCCTGCTCAGCCTGCCGCAGGGCGGCACGGCGGTGGGCACCGGGCTGAACCGTCATGCGCAGTTCGACGTCGTGTTCTGCGACCGGATCGCAGCCCTGACGGGCCTCGCCTTCACGCCGAACCCGAACAAGTTCGAGGGCATGGGCGCGCATGACGCCTTCGTGGAGCTGTCCGGCGTGTTCAACGTCATCGCGACCGCGTTGAACAAGCTCGGCAACGACATCCGCCTGCTCGGCTCCGGCCCCCGCTCGGGCCTTGCGGAGCTGATTATCCCGGCCGACGGGCTGTCCAGCAGCATCATGCCCGGCAAGACCAACCCGACGCAGAGCGAGGCGCTGACGATGGTGTGCGCCCAGGTGATGGGCAAC
>JAYUCA010000076.1:0-6344 GCA_043740535.1 Rhodospirillales bacterium
TCATGACTCGTCATCGCGAGCCATTGCGAAGCGATCCAGGACCGATAGTTCAGGTCTGGCCGCCCTGGACTGCTTCGCAAGAGCTCGCAGTGACGATGCGGACCGGTCAATGCTTGATATCCCTGGTATAGTACCAACGGCACCCCTTACTGGGTCGTCATCGCGAGCCCTTGCGAAGCGATCCACGACCGATAGATCAGGCCTGGCCGCCCTGGGCTGCTTCGCAACAGCTTGCAGTGACGATGCGATCGGCTTCAACCAGGCACACGCTCACCCCGCGAGAGACGGACCCTCCAGCCGCTCTCGCCGCAACTTCATCAGCACGCGATACTGCGTTCCATTCCCCTGCTCCACCTCCAGCGTGCCGCCCAGCTGACGCGCGAAGCCATTGATCAGCTGGATGCCGATGCCGTCGCGCGTGCCGGCCGCAGTTTCCGCACGCCCGGCCGGGATGCCGATGCCGTCGTCGCTGATCGTCAGCTCCACAGCCTCTCCTTCGTGCCGCAGGCGGAGCGCGATCGTCCCGCGCCGCCCGGCGGGATACGCGTATTTGATCGCATTCGTCACCGCCTCCGTCACGATCAGCGACAGCGGCACCGCCTGGTCGCTCGACATCTCCAGCTCCGGCGCATCGATCTCGAGCGCCAGGCGCTGCCCTTCCGTCTCCCCCATCGCCTGGAACAGCTGGCCGCACAGTTCCAGCAGGAAGCTCCGCATGTTGATCGTGTTCAGTTGCCCGTGCGCATACAGATGCCGGTGCACGGTCGCCAGCGCCCGGATGCGGTCCCGGGCGGACTGGAACTCCACGCGCGCCTCCGGCAGCGTGATCCGGCTTGCCTGGAGGTTGAGCAATGAGGCGACGATCTGCAGGTTGTTCTTCACCCGGTGATGGATCTCCTGCATCGCCAGTTCCTGCTGCTGGACCGCGACCCGAAGCTGCGCTTCGCGGCGCGCCAGCGTGCGGGTGGCGCGCTTGAACGACAGCCCCAGCCCGCGCAGCTCGGTCGGCAGACGACGATGCGCCGGCAACGCCAGCGGCCGTCCTCCGCGCCACGCGTCCACCGCGCCGCGCAGCTCCCGCAACGGCCTGGCCACCACCATCTCGATGCCTGCCACCGCCACCGCGATCCCGACGATGATCGCCAGAGCGACGTTGGTCGCCCGGCCGTCTCCCACAGCGACGAACAGCAATGCGGGGGTGATGGCGATCGCGAGCACGATGCCGATCCGGGACGGCAACGTCGACGACCCCGAGCGGATCCGTGTCCGCGTCGAGGCCTTGGCCAGCAACGGAAACGGCGCCGGCCGGGAGGGCCGGCTTGCGCTCACGTCTGTCGATCTTCCTTGATGAGCTTCAGCAACTCGTCGGGGATCGGCTCGTTCGCGACATCGTCGAACAACTGGTGCAGCCCTCGGTTGAGCCAGACGTCGAACGCGTCATCCGACGGTTTGGACTGGTTCGGCGGCCGGGGCGGTTTCCTACGCTGCGTCATGCTGAAATGGTTCATGCCCAACTGCCCGCCTCCATCGGTGCGCCGCGGTTCGCGCGGCGCACCGTAGGGACAAAGATAGTATGTGAGACGTTACAGGTGGGCAACCCGCACCGTGCCGGCTGCCGGGGTCTTCTCGGCCTGGCGCAGCAACGCCACGGCACGGGCAGGCTCCTTGGTCTTGGTCTCGCCCAGCAACCATGCCTCCAGCTGGCGGCGTGCGCGGAACACCCGGCTTTTGGCCGTGCCCACCGCGCATCCGGTCGCTTCGGCCAGCGCCTCGTAGCTCATGCCATGCACCACCACCATCATCAGCGCCTCGCGCTGGTCGGCCGGCAGCCGCGTCATGGCGCTGGCCAGCTCCTTCAGCGCCAGCCGGTCCTCGTGCGGCGCCGGGGTGGCAAAGGTGTGCGCCGGCACGTCACCGATGTCCGTCGTGTCGCGGCGCTTGCGCAGGTTCGAGATGAAGCGGTTGCGCAGGATGCGGTGCATCCAGGCCGGGAAGTTCGTGCCCGGGATGAAGCTCGACTGCGCCGAAAGCGCATTGCACACGGCATCCTGCACCAAGTCTTCCGCGGACGACCGGTTCCGGGTCAACGCCAGCGCCTGGATGCGCAGCTTCGGCAGGATCGCGATCACCTGATCATGAAAAGTCGTGGTCATGGGGCGCCTCTGTTCCTGTTCCATGACCAACCAATGACGCAACCGGGGCAGACGTTGCATCGCTGCGATCACGAGATCGCGAGGCTGCCTCAGATGTCGCGCTGCACCGTGGCGCGAGCAGCCGCGCGGATACATCTCTATACGATGGCGCACTCAGCCCACCAGATCGGACTTCCGCATCGCGGTCGCCAGGGCCGTCCGTGCGCGGGACAGCCGCGCCTTCATCGTGCCGGCAGGCACCCCGCACACCAGGGCCGCCTCCTCGTGGCTCAGTTCCTGCGCACCCACCAGGATCAGCGCCTCGCGCAGCAGCGGCGGCAGCTGCCAGATATGGCGTTGCAGGTCGGTGATTTCGGAACGCCTGTCCTGGTCCGGAGCCTCGGCGTCGATAGGGTCGAGGCTGGCCTGGATCGCCGCGGTCTCCCGCTTCCGGCGGCGCTGCTGCTCGTAGAACACGTTGCGCAGGATGGTGAACAGCCAGGCCTTCAGGCTGGTGCCGGGCTGGAACTGGCGCAACGCGCCCAGCGCGCGCACCACCGCCTCTTGCACCAGATCGTCCGCCGTCACACGATCCCTGGCGAGGAAGCGGGCGAAGGCGCGCAGTTCCGGCAGAAGGGCCCCCATCTGGCGGCGCAACGCGTCCTCTTCTATCTCCAACGTCCTGCTCCACGCCGTGTTCCCATCGATGTCGTCAAAGGAACCCCATGACCAGCTTGCGCCGCGAGGATCTGATCCGCGCGCTTCCCTACGCCCGCCGATATGCACGGGCCCTGGCCGGCAGCCAACCCCGGGGCGACGCCCTGGTTGCCGACAGCCTGAAGCAGATCATCGCCTCATTGCCCGGGAACCTGGAGGCCCGGCATGCCCTTTACCGAGAGGTCACGCTGCGCTTCGACGCCACGCCCGCCGCCGCCCAGGGCGCCGCCAGCCATCTGAGCCAGCGGCAGCGCCAGCTTTTGCTGCTGACCTCGCTGGAGGAAGTGCCCCTCGCCCAGGCCGCCGTCATCGTCGGCGCTGACCCCGTCGATGCCGGCGTGCTGTTGTCCGACGCCCGCGCCCAACTGATGCAGGGCGCCGCCACCGACGTGCTGATCATCGAGGACGAGCCGGTGATCGCGATGGACATCGAGGAACTGGTGGCAAGCTGCGGCCACCGCATCGTCGGCGTGGCCGGCACCGAGGCGCAGGCGGTCGAGATGGCGGAACTGCACAAGCCCGGCCTGATCCTGGCCGACATCAACCTGGGCGCCGGCGGCGACGGCGCCTCCGCCGTGGCCCGCATCATGCGCCACCACTACGCGCCGGTGATCTTCGTGACCGCCTACCCCGAACGCCTGCTGACCGGCGACACGCTGGAACCAGCCTTCGTCATCACCAAGCCCTTCGAGCCGCTGGCGCTGGCCATCGCCACCTATCAGGCGGTGACCGGAGGCGTCCACCTGGAGTGATCCGGCGCACCGGCCGGGCAGCGCAGACCTCACGCCCCGACGGGTCGATGGCCCGGGAAACTCCGGACCGGGCCCCGCGCTGGTGGCGGACCATCCCGGGGAAAAGAACCGTCGTGACAAGCCTGAGTTCAACAGCCCGCCCGCCCGGCCCCGCGGCCCGTTCCATCCTGCGCGCCACCGGCTCGTCGCCCGCCACCTGGGCCCATGCGCTGGGCCGCGCCACGACGCTCGGCTTCGACACGATGCTGCTGCCGTCGCTGCCGCCCGGCAGCGTCCTGCCAGCCCCCCTGGCCGAGGCGGCGCGCGGCCTGGGCATTGCGTTGCTGGTGGATGTCGAGATCGACCACGCGCCCGCCGCGCTGCTGGACGGCGCGCCCGGCCCCTTCAGCCCCGCCACGGCCCCGCAGACCGACCCCCGCCAGGCCCCGGCGCCAGCCCCCATGGCACCGGCCTCGATCGCGGCGCCCGACGACGCGCGCGCCCTGGCCGCCTGGTGGGCACGCCGGATCGGTATGCTCGGCGCCGGCGGCGTCCGCCTGCTCGGCCTCGACCGCCTTCCCGGCTGGGCGGCGCCCCCGTTCCTGGCCGAACTCCGGGCCCTGTGCCCTGGCGTGGTCCTGTTCGGCTGGACCCCCGGTCTCGCCTGGCCGGTGCTCGCCGCGATCGAACCCGGCACGCTCGACCTGGTCGCCGCCTCGCTCCCCTGGTGGGACGGCCGCGCCGACTGGTTCTGGCGGGAGCTCGACCTCCTCCGCCGCATCGCCCCGGTCATTGCCGACGGCGGCGACGACCCCGCCCGCCAGGCCTTTGCCGCCATCGTCGCCGAGGGCTGGATGTCCGTCGATGCCCCCGGCGCCGAACCGCTCAACGCTGCCCGCCGCCTGCTGAAGCCGCTGCCCTTCAGCCGCCTTGTCTCCCCCGGTGGCGGCCCGGCCTATGCCCTGCTCCGCACCGACACGCCCGACCCTCGCCGCGCCAGCCAGGCCATCCTGGCCGTCACCGCCTTCGCCGCCGCCAGCCTGCCCGCGCCGCTCGCCGCGGTGGCAGGCGACTTCCACCCGTTCCGCGCCCCCGGTGGCGACGCCCTGTTGCCAGGCACGGCCATCGCCATCGACGCCGGCAGCCTTGCCACCTACGCCGCCGCCGCCCGCGACGCGCCGTCCATCCCCGCCATCGGCCGCAAGGACGCCGAAGCCGCCGCCGCCCTGCCGCGCCTTGCGATCGAATCGCCCACGCCCTGCGTCGATGCCGGCCGCTTCCCCTCCCGCCAGTGCGTCGGCACGCAGGTCGCCGTCCAGTGCGACATCATCGCCGACGGCCACGACAAGCTGGCCGCGGTGCTGCGCTGGCGCGGCCCTGGCGCCGGGGAATGGTCGGAAACGCCCATGACCCTGCTCGGCAACGACCGTTGGACCGCCGGCTTCCCCCTGCTTCAGCTCGGCGTCCACCACTACGCGATCGAGGCCTGGAAGGACGTCTTCGCCACCTTCGTCGACGAGCTGGAGAAGAAGCACGCCGCCGGCGTGCCCATCGGGCTCGAACTGCAGGAAGGCGCGCTGCTTGTCCGTGCGGCCGCCGAGCGCAGCAGGAAGAAGCTGCTGGCGGCCCTGGACCGCGTGCTGGACGTGCTCGACACCCAAGGCCCCGACGAACGGCGGAAGATGCTGATCGCGCCCGAAACCCGCGCCGCCATGGCCCGTGCCGATGACCGCCCGCATCGGGTGGCGATCGCCCCCATCCCGGTGCAGGCCGAGCGCACCGCCGCCGGGTTCGCCAGCTGGTACGAGGTGTTCCCGCGGTCGCTGAGCGACGACCCGGGCCGGCACGGCACCTTCCACGACGTCATCCGCCATCTGCCGCGCATCCAGGCGATGGGCTTCGACGTGCTGTATTTCCCGCCGATCCATCCCATCGGCCGGATCAACCGCAAGGGCGCCAACAACACCCTGACCCCCGCGCCCGAAGACCCGGGCAGCCCCTACGCGATCGGCGCCGCCGAGGGCGGCCACGACGCGATCCACCCCGAACTCGGCACGCTGGCCGACTTCCAGGCGCTGCGCGCCGCGGCAGCCGGGCACGGCATCGAGCTGGCGCTGGATTTCGCCATCCAGTGCGCCCCCGACCACCCCTGGCTTACCCAGCGCAAGGGCTGGTTCGACTGGCGCCCCGACGGCTCCATCCGATATGCCGAGAACCCGCCGAAGAAATATCAGGACATCGTCAACGTCGATTTCTACGCAGTCGACGCCGTGCCGGACCTATGGCTGGCGCTCGCTGAAACCGTGCTGTTCTGGGCCGAACAGGGCGTCCGCCTGTTCCGCGTCGACAACCCGCACACCAAGCCGCTGCCGTTCTGGGAGTGGATGATCGCCTCGGTGCAGGCGCGATACCCCGACGCGGTCTTTCTGGCCGAGGCCTTCACCCGCCCCAAGGTCATGTATCGCCTGGCCAAGGCCGGCTTCAGCCAGTCCTACACCTACTTCACGTGGCGCGACACGAAGCGCGAGTTCCAGGACTACCTGACGGAGCTGACCCAAGGCCCGCCGCAGGACTTCTTCCGCCCGCATTTCTTCGTCAACACCCCCGACATCAACCCGGTGCCGCTGCAGACCGCCCCCCGCCAGGCCTTCCTGGTCCGCGTCGCCCTGGCCACGACCCTGTCCGGCCTGTGGGGCCTGTACAACGGCTTCGAACTGTGCGAGGCCGCACCCGTGCCAGGCCGCGAGGAATACCTGGACAGCGA
>JAYUCA010000077.1:0-6807 GCA_043740535.1 Rhodospirillales bacterium
GGGCGATGAGGTCCTTGCTGCTGAAGCCCTCCTCCGCCGTCTCACGCCGTGCGGGCCTGGTGGCGGGTGCTGCGGCGCGGGCCAGCAGGGCGGCGGGCGTCGCGGAATACACCAGGGTCAGATGGCTCATGATCGTTACTCCCCTTCGACATACAGGGTGGCGCGGGACATCTCGACGCCGGACGCGTTCACCGCGACGATCGCGGCGAAGGTCAGTACGGCGATCCCGAGCATCAGCGCGGCGCCGCGGCCGGCATCCAGCCGGCGGCGGCGCCACGGTCGCGGGGCGGCGGCCAGTTCGCGGCGGAAATCGTAGTGGGAGCCATCCATGGTCGCCTCCATCAGCGGGTTGGCCAGATGCCTAGGGCCGTTCGATGGAGGGGAGCTTGCCGCGCATGGGCGCCATGCACGTGTGACGCGCGTCACCAAACGCGCGCGTTTGACCCACCTCCCTTTTGCACCGCCGGTTGCAGGTGCAGGATGCAGGCAAGGAGACAGACCATGGCGCATGACCGGATGGCCGGATGAACACGCTGACCCCGGGCGCCCGCCGCGACGTGCTGGCCGCGACCGAGCTGTTCAGCGCCCTCGCGCGGGATGACCTGGACGTGCTGGCCAGGCTCGCGACCCAGCGCGCCGTGGTGCGCGAGGAGACGGTGGTGCGGCGCGGCGACCTCGATTGCAGCCTGATGATCGTCGTGCATGGCCGTCTGCGCGCCGGCAGCGTGTCGGTGGATGGGCGGGAGGTGACGCTGACGATGATGGAGGGCGGCGCGGTGCTGGGCGAGATCGCGCTGCTGGACGGGCGGGAGCGCAGCCTGGACGTGACGGCAACGGCCGATTCGCTGCTGCTGGTGCTGGACCGCACGGCCTTCCTGCCGTTCCTGACCGCGCGCCCCGACCTGATGCTGCGGCTGATGGCGCTGCTGTGCGATCGGCTGCGCCGCTCCAGCGTCGCGTATGAGGACGTGGCGCTCGCGTCCCTGTCATCCCGCCTGGCCCGGCTGCTGCTGGACATCGCGGCGACACATGGCCGCCCCACGCCACAGGGCGTGCGGCTCCGGCAGCGCCTGTCGCAGCGGGAGCTGTCCTCCAGGGTTGCGGCAACGCGGGAGAGGGTGAACAAGCAGCTTCGCCAGTGGCACGAGCAGGGCGTGCTGGGCGAGATGGAGGGCGACATGGTGGTGCGGCAACCCGAGGCGCTGCGGGCGCTGCTGTCGTGATGTGCCGGGCATGACCTTCCGGGTCGGCAACTGCGCCGGGTTCTCCGGCGACCGCATCGATGCGCCGGGGCCGGTCGTCGACACGCTGATCGCGGCCGGCGGCCCGGCGGCGATCTTCTTCGAGGTGCTGGGCGAGCGCACCGTGGCGCTCGCGCAGATGGAACGCCGGCGGGACCCGTCGCGCGGCTACGAGCCGATGCTGGAACGGCTGATCGCCCCGATCCTGGGCCGCTGCGCGCGCGCCGGGATCCCGATCCTGGGCAATTTCGGCGCCGCCAACCCGCCCGCAGCCGCGGCCCTGATCGCCCGCCTGGCCGAGGCCGCCGGGCTGCCGGACCTGCGCATCGCGATCATCGGCGGCGACGACGTGCGCGACACGCTCGACCTGGACAGGCTGGAGCCGCACGAGGCCGACGGCGCGCTGGAGGGCCCGGGGATCGACCGGCTGGTTGCCGCCAACGCCTATATCGGCGCGGCGCCGATGGTGCAGGCGCTGGCCGAGGGCGCGCAGGTGGTGGTCGCCGGGCGCGTCGCCGACCCGGCGCTGGCGCTGGCGCCGCTGATGCACCATTTCGGCTGGGCCGCCGACGACTGGGACCGGCTGGCCGCCGGCGCCATGGCCGGGCACCTGCTGGAATGCGGCAGCCAGGTGACCGGCGGCGTGTTCTACGACCCCGGCTTCAAGGACGTGCCGGACCCGGCCAATCTCGGCTTCCCGATCGCCGAGGTCGAGGCCGACGGCAGCATGGTCATCACCAAGGCGGCCCATACCGGCGGCCTGGTCGATCTGCGCACGGTGCGGGAGCAGCTTTTATACGAGGTGCATGACCCCGCCGCCTACATCACGCCCGACGTGCTGCTGGACATCACCGGCGTGTCGATCGTCCAGGCCGGGCCGGACCGGGTCGCGGTCCGGGGCGCGAGGGGCGCGCCGGCCCCCGAGCGGCTGAAGGTGACGGCCTGCTACGAGGGCCTGTTCCTGGGCGAGGGGGAGGTTTCGGTGGCCGGGCCGAACTGCCTGGCGCGCGCGCGGCTGGCTGCCGACGTGCTGCGGCAGCGCATGGCGATCCGCGGGCTGGATGTTCGGCTGCGGGTGGACCTGATCGGCATCGCCAGCGTGCACGACGACGATGCCGGCACGCTGAACCGGGCCTATGCCGGGCCGGAGCCCGCGGAGATCCGCATCCGCCTGGCCGCCGAGAGCGCCAGCCGCGACGACGCCGACCAGGCGGCCCGGGAGGTGCTGGCGCTGCTGTGCTGCGGACCCGCCGGAACCGGCGGCGCCCGCTGGAGCGTCACCCCGCGCATCCACACCCGGTCGTTCCTCGCGCCGCGCAGCGCCGTGCCCACCACGGTGCGGATCGCGACGGCGCGGCAACTGGCGCAGGGGGAACCCCGATGAAGGTCGTGCTGCACGCGATCGCCCATGCGCGGGCCGGGGACAAGGGCAACCGGTCCAACATCAGCCTGTTCCCCTACGACCCCGCCCACTACGCGGCGCTGGCCGCGCAGGTGACGGAGGCGGTGGTGCTCGACCTGTTCCGCAGCCGCGGCGCCACCAGCGTGACGCGCTACGAAGTGCCGAACCTGTGCGGCTTCAACTTCATCGTGGACGACGCGCTGGAGGGCGGGGTCAACGGCGGGTTGAACCTGGATGGCCACGGCAAGACGCTGTCGTTCCGGCTGCTGGCGCTGGAGGTCGAGGTTTGAAGCCGCCACCATGAGCCGCTCCCCGTCGATCGCCGCCGCCATGCCTGGAATGACGCTGAAACTCAGTCATGACGGTTTCCCCTCGCGTCGTCGCGAGCCGCTTGGCGAAGCGATACAGGGGGCCCATGCACCGCTCTCGGTCCCTGGATCGCCACGTCGCAAGGGCGGCTCGCGATGACGGACGAGGCAGTCTCGTAGGGTGGAATGCCCTTCGCATTCCACCAATCAACGCACAGGTCAGGATTGTTGATCTCTGGTAAATGCGGCCTGCATCGGCTGCACGGCTGCTTTCATGAGGTTTTCCAGCCGGCGCAGGCCCTCCGCGTCGGCCAGCACCGCTGCCCGTTCCGCGCGGGTCAAGGTTACGGTGTCGGCGACGCTGCCCATTTCGTCGAGCTTCGCCAGCACGAGCAGTTGCACGGGGTCGAAGGGGTCGCCGCGGCGGCGCGGCGGCGGCAGCATCGCGCGGTGGGCCGCCATCAGCGCTGGGTCCGACAGAAGCCGGGCGACGGCGTCTTCCGCAGGCTGGACGAAGTGCGGCTGCATGCGCTGCAGGCCTTGGAGCACCAGCGGCGGGTGAGCCTCCTCGGGCGTCTGCAGCAGGCCCAGCCGGCGCAGCGCCTGACCTGCGCCGCGCCGGGCCGTGCAGGCGGCCAGCGGGGCGGCGAGGGCCAGGCCCAGCACGACCGGCGACATCCACAGCAGCAGCGGCACCGAGACGAGCCATGACACCAGCGCCAGGCCCAGCCCGGTCAGCGTGTGCGGCAGGTAATGGCGGAGCGTGTCGCGGAACGGCATGCGGCCGTCCTCGCGCTGCTGCGGCTGCCACCCGCCATCCCGCCCGGCCAGGATGGTGACCACGGCAGCGGATTGCGACAGCATCGAGACCGGCGCCAGCAGGCCGGCCAGCACCGTTTCGACGAGCACGCTCAGGAACGACCGGACGACGCCGCCGCAGCCGCGCCGGTCCTGCGGGCGCAGCATCAGGGCGAACCAGGCCAGCAGCTTCGGCCCCAGCAGCACCGCCATCGTGGCTGCGAACACCCACATCGACCGCACCGGATCGACCGCCGGCCAGCGGGGGAACAGGCTGGGGCCCGCGGGGAAGTAGTCCGGCAGCGTCAGGCGCGCCTGCAGCGAGATCATGATGCCCAGCACGATGAACAGCAGCCACAGCGGGGCGGTGATGTAGCTGCCGATGCCCATCAGCAGGTGCATCCGGCTCACCCAGTGCAGCCCGCGCGCCGGCAGCACCGCGATGTGCTGCAGGTTGCCCTGGCACCAGCGGCGGTCGCGCACCGAAAGCTCGGTGAGCGATGGCGGGCTTTCCTCGAAGCTGCCGGACAGGCCGGGCAGCATGTAGACCGCCCAGCCGGCGCGGCGGATCAGTGCCGCCTCGACGAAGTCATGGCTCATCACGGGGCCGCCGAAGGGCTTGCGGCCAGGCAGCACCGGCAGGCCGGCGGCCTCGGCGAAGGCCTGGGTGCGGATCATCGCGTTGTGGCCCCAGTAGTTGCCGTCGGGGCCGTGCCACCAGGCGATCCCGTGCGCGATCATCGGTCCGTAGACCCGGCCGGCGAACTGCTGCATCCGGGCGAACAGCGTCTGGCCGCCGACGATCACCGGCAGCGACTGGATCAGGCCCACGTCCGGCGCGCCTGCCAGCGCCGCCGCCAGGCGCACGACGCACTCGCCGGTCATGATGCTGTCCGCGTCCAGGATCATGAATTGCGGGTAGGCGCCGCCCCAGCGCCGCACCCAGTCGCCGATGTTGCCGGCCTTGCGCTCGGTGTTCTTCGGCCGCCGGCGATAGAAGATGCGGGCCGCCCCCGCCTGCTGGCGCAGCGCCAGATAGGCGGCCTCCTCGGCGACCCAGGCGTCCGGGTCCGTCGTGTCGCTCAATATGAAGAAGTCGAAGCGCTGCTCCACGCCGAGCCGAACGAGATCGGCGTGCATCACCGCGAGCGTCGCCATGATCCGGGCCGGCTGCTCGTTGTAGGCCGGCATCAGCAGCGCCGTCCGGGGCAGGTCGGCCGCTGCGTCCGGCAGCGCGCGTTCGGCGCCGCCCGCCAGCAACGAGACGAAGCCGCACAGGCTGCTGACCAGGGCCAGCGCGATCCAGGCGAACAGCGTCACGAAGATCGTGAGGATCGCGGCCTCCAGCAGCGTCGGGCCGTTGGCGCCGAGCACCAGGTGCATCTCCCGCGCCGCCTCCATCGTCATCGCCGCGGCGCTGCCGATCACCAGCAGGCGGCGCAGCCCCATGCGGGGCGGCGTGGAGGCCGGGCGCGGCGTGCGCGCCGGCGCGGCGTGCAGGTTCTGCACCGGCATGGCCAGCGGCGCCTCGTCCGGCAATGCGCGGACGGGGGCGCCCAGGTCTAGGACGTCCAACGGTAGACCCAGGTCTCGCTCAGCGGGGCGTCGCCCTGCATCAGCGTGGCGCGCAGCTCGGCCAGCCTCGCGTCGCCTGGTTGCAGCTCGAAGCTGAGCCGCCATGCGCCCTGCTCGGGGTTGGGCGTCGCGACGACGTTCTGGATCTTGCCGGCGCTGGCCATCACCTTGCCCTGGATCGGCGCATCGGCCGCCAGTCCCTTCAGCTTGGGGCCGGCGAGTTCCAGCACGAAGACCCGGCCGTCGCCGGCCGCGCCGGAGCGGGTGGCCGTGACGCGCGCAAGGTCAGACCGCACCGGCGCGTCGGCGCACCAGTGCAGGCGGTAGGTGAAGCTGTTCTCGGACTTGGCCTTCAGCGGCTGGCGCGGGCGCCAGAAGGCGACGATGTTGTCGTGGATCTCCTGCTTCGTCGGGATTTCAACCAGGTGCACGGCGCCCTCGCCCCAGTCGCCGATCGGCTCGACCCACAGGCTGGGGCGGCGTTCATACTGGGCTTCCAAGTCCTCGTAGTCCCGCAGCTTCCGGCCGCGCTGCATCAGGCCGAAGCCGCGGGGGCTGCTGTCCTGGAAGCTGCTGACCTGGAGGGCGCGGGGGTTGGCGAGCGGCCGCCACAGCGCCTCGTCGCGGCCGGTCAGCATCATCAGGCCGTCGCTGTCGTGCACGGCGGGGCGCCAGTCGTCCTGGCCGGCGCGGTTGGTGGCGTCGAACAGGAACATGCTGGTGCCGGTGGCGATGCCGGGCTGGGCCAGGTCGACGCGGGGGAACACGGCCAGTTCCACGTCCATGACGGTGTCCTCGCCGGGCCGGATGGCGATGCGCATGGAGGCGGTGGCGCTGGGGCTGTCGATGACGGCGTTGACGACGATGCTGTTGGTGCCGGGCTGCGGGCGCTCCAGGTAGAAGGCGCGGAAGGCCGGGAACTCCTCGCCGCCGGGGTCCGCGGTGTTGAGCGACAGGCCGCGGGCCGAGAGGCCGTAGCCGAGGTTGCGGCCGACGGCGCGGAAATAGCTCGCGCCGAGGAAGACGGCGACCTCGTCGTAGTAGTCCGGTCGGTTGAGCGGCGCGTGCAGGCGGAACCCGGCGAAGCCCAGGTCCTTTTCCGCGGGGCGCGGGATGGGGCCGAAATCGAACAGCTCGGGGCGGTAGCCGAGGGCCTGCGTCTTGCCGTCCGCGGCCTCGAACACGTCGACGCGGGCGGGATACAGCCAGCCGCGGTGGAAGAACTGCGCCTGGAACGGGAGATTGGCACCGTGCCACAGCGCCTGGTTCGGGTCGAAGCGGATCTTCCGGTAGTCGTCGTAGCCAAGCTTGGCGATCGGGTCCGGCAGCTTCGTGTCCGGGGCCTTGTAGGGGCTGGCGGCCAGCGTGCGGGCCAGGTTGCGCGCCGTCTGGCGGTCGTAGGGAGGCTCCTCTGCGGCGCCTGCGCCACGCGGCCAGTCCGCGCACAAGGCAGCCGCCATGGCGCTGCCGATCAAAGCCCGTC
>JAYUCA010000078.1:0-9746 GCA_043740535.1 Rhodospirillales bacterium
CAACGTCGTCTCGATCGATGCCAGCGCCATCCATGAACCTCCGAATCATGGTTGCCCATTGATTCAGAGTTCGCTGGAAGGTGCAACTGTAATGCTAAGAACTGGGGAATCCTGGCCGACACGGCGCCCGAGCTGCTGGACCAACTCGACTTCTGAGTCGCCGGAGTGCCCAAGCCTTCGAACGTGGCGCCCCGAGATCGGGTCAGGCTGCCGAAGCTCGGAGCCTCGATCCCGGGCAGCCCTGTGGTCCTCGAACACCAACGTGTTCATCAACGCCCTGGCCGGCCGGGGGCCGAGGGTTTTGCGGACGTTGATCGACGCGTTGCCGCTGACATTCGTGGTAGCACCTGCCCGAGCCGAGCTGTCATGGCTGCGTGGCCGGCTGGACCCGGCGCACCCCGGCACCGCCCGCATCGTGCGTGTGTGACGCGTTGACTGCCATCCTGGCATCGAAGGCAGGCTTCACCATCGTGACCGGGGACGCCGATTTCGGCGTCCTGTCACAGCTCCTCCCGAGCCTTCAGTTACTTTTTTACGACCGGGGCGGCTGAACCACGCCCGGCGTCATCGCCCAACCGGCCTTGAAACCACATCCGCCGGCAACCCCAGCGTCCGCCCCGGATACCCGGCAGCGTCGAAATACCGGGTCGTGCCGACCGTCTGATACAGCACCGCCGTCACCCGCCCCTCCGCATCCGGGGCGGACTTCAGCAGCCCGGCCCGGGCGTTCGGCATTGCGCCGTTTGGCATCGCCTCGGTCAGTACCCGGCCGACCAGCTTGCCCTTGTCCTTGATCCGCAGGTCCAGCAGCCGGGCGATCGTCTTGCCGAGGTCCGCGTTGCTGGCAGGCGCGGCACTCGTGAACCGGGTGCGGAAGCTGGGGCCGGCGGCCCCCATGATGTTGCGCGTGTCCGCGCGCGAGAAGCTGCCGTGCATGCCCTGGCCCTGCTGCAGGCCGGTGTCGGCGACTTCCACGCCGCACGTCGTGGGGTCGGCGCAACCCAGGCTGAAGCTGCGGAAATTTACGGCGATCGCGGGCATCGGCGTCACCGCGGAGCCCTTCAGCGCGATCGCCGACATCGGCAGCGTGCCCGGGATCGGCCCCAGGCTGTCGTCCACGAACAGCCCGCTGACATAGTCCTGCGCTGCCAAAATCCGCACGACCTTGGCCGCCAGCGCCTTGTCGCCGCTGGGGAAATACACGAGGTCAGACCCGCCGTTGGCCGCAACGACGACGTCGGGCTTCGTCTTGTCGCCGCCGATCAGCCCGTTGGCCCGCACGGGGAACGCGCCAGCCGCCAAGGGCGCGGACTTCGCATCGGGGTCCAGCAACGGCAGGCCCAGCCCATGCGCCAGGTCGATCGCGAGAAACCCCGGGGGCAAATGGCTGGCCGGGACGCCGGTGAACCCCTGGGTCGCGGCCCAGCTTGTGCCGCTTTCCTTCGAGATGGTGGAAAACCCGTGGTCCGACGTCAGGATCACGTCCGTGTCCCGATCCAGACCCTGGGCCTTCAGCGCGTCCAGCAGGCTCGCCAGGTTGTCGTCGACGTTCTTGATCGCCGCCAGCGACGTGGGTCCGTTGATGCCGGGGATCAGCCGGCCCAGGCTGTCGCCCTGGTTGTGCTGCGTGCCGTCGGGGTCGCGCGACCAGTAGACCATCACGAACGGCTTGTTGCGCGACTTGAACAGCGGCAGCACGGCCTTCGTCGCGACATCGGTGAAATAGGCCTGCTGCTCGAGGTTCGCGACCGTCGTGCCGGCGGCGGTGCTGCTGCCGGCCTGGGCGTTGGCGCCGCGGGTCGGCGCCTGCACGGCAAGGCTGGCCGCGGTCAGGCGGCGCGTCAGCTCATCGGACAGCGGGATGCCGCCTGCACGGCCCGTGCTGTCGTCGACGACGATCGTCTTCTGCCCGGTCCGTTCGGTGTGGTCGAAGATCAGCGCCGGACCCAGCTTGCCGATCGTCGCCGTCGATAGTCCCGCGTCCCGCGCGGCCTTCAGGATGGTGTCCTCGTTCAGGTAGTCGCCGGCGAAATGCTCGTCCACGTCGCCCAGCACGGGGTCGCTCTCCAGGAACGGCGTCAGGCTGTCGCCCGCGCCCGGCACCTGGAAGCCGGCGTAGATGGTGTTCGAGAAGTCCCCGGTGTCGCCCAGCATGTGCCCCGTCGCCATGCCCGACGCGTTGGCGGTGGTGAAGGTGGGGAACAGCGAGTGCGTGTTGGTGAAGCGCACGCCGCGCCGCATCAGCGCCATCATCGTCGGCGCGGTCGTCTCCGTCACGACGCCGGGCCGCAGCCCGTCGGCGACGAACAGCACGACGTTGTGGGGGCGGCGCTGCTCGGCGGCAACAGGCGCCGTGACGGCAAGGCTCAAGGCGGAGGCGGACAGAAGACGAAGGGCGCGCATGGTGGCTCCGGAGCGTGAGCCTTCCGCCTATACGTCAATCACGCCGTTGTCGTGGTCGGAACCATGACAACGCGAACGCGGCTTCAGGGCGCCGGCGCGACGGCCAGCGGGTCGAGCCGGTAGCCGCCACCCTCGGTCACCAGCAGCCTGGCATTGCCCGGGTCCGGCTCGATCTTCTGGCGCAGCCGGTAGATATGCGTCTCGAGCGTGTGGGTCGTCACGTTGGCGTTGTAGCCCCACACCTCGTTCAGGAGCACCTGGCGGGCGACCGGCCGGGTGCCGGCGCGATACAGGAACTTCAGGATCGCCGACTCCTTCTCGGTCAGTCGGATGCGCCGGTTCTTGACGGGCTCCTGCAGCAACTTCGCGCTGGGTCGGAAGGTGTACGGACCGATGGTGAAGACGGCGTCTTCGGAGTTCTCGAAGATGCGGAGCTGGGCGCGCAGCCGGGCCAACAGCTCGGCCAGGCGGAACGGCTTGGCGATGTAGTCGTTGGCCCCGGCATCCAGCCCCCGCACCACGTCCTGCTCGTCGTCGGAACCGGTCAGCATGATGATGGGCATGCGAAGCCCGGCCTTGCGAAGGCTGGAGCAAAGGTCCCGCCCGTCGCCGTCCGGCAGCGTCACGTCCAGGATCAGCGCATCGAACCGTGCATCGCGCGCAGTGACCATAGCCTCCGCCTCGCTGATGGAGGCCGCTTCGGAGGCCGCGAACTCCCCATCGACCTCCAGCTGCTCGACCAGGGTTTCGCGCAGCGTGGCATCGTCATCGACGATCAGGATGGGACGCTCGGCTGGCATTCAACAACCTTTCTCGAACCGGGCCATGCGCGGGCCCTGGATTGATCCAGCCGGATCACACATCAACTCGTGATCCTGCTGCGTGGATGAAAGAACGCATGGCGTCACAAGATCGGCCCGTCAGGCCGCGCACGTTTCCGTGAACCCATATCATGACGGGTCCACCAGTTCCAATCATCCCGCGTTTTGCACGAAAACCGTGCAGGGCGCATAAGCGATCGAGCCATGCCGCCCGACCAGCCACACCTCCAGACCCCATCCGACTGGGCGCCCGACCGGGATGCGCTGCAGCTCCGCGCAGTGCACCGCGCGACGGCCGAGCTGCGCCGCGGCACGCCGGTCCTGCTGATGGGCGCCGCACCGCTGGTGGTGATCGCAGCCGACACCGCCAGCGCCGCCGGCCTTGCTGACATGAGCGCGCTGGCTGCAGACTCCGCGGTGCTGCTGCTGGCCCCCGTCCGCGCCGCGGCCGTGCTGCGCCGCCCGGTGGAGCCGGGGCGCCCGGCCATTGCGCTCCGCGCCGGTGGGCTGTTCGAGCCCGCCCTGCTGCGCGGCCTGGCCGACCCCACTGCAAGGCAGATCCTGCGCGATCCGCCGGAGCTGGAGCCGGCGCCGGATCTGGCGGCCGCCGCCCTCGCCCTGGCCAAGATCGCCCGGCTGCTGCCCGCCATGCTCGCAGCCCCCTTGCGCGCCGAGGCCGGCCCGATCGCTGCGGCGCGCGGCCTGCTGTCGGTGGAGGCCGCGCACGTGCTGACCCACCCGGACCGCGAGGCCGCGCGACTGGTGCGCGTGGCCGAGGCGCATGTGCCGCTGGAAGACGCGCCGGACGCCCGGGTGATCGCCTTCCGCGCGCCTGACGCCGGGATCGAGCACCTGGCCATCCTGGTCGGCCAGCCCGAACACGCCGGATCGGAGGCGCCGCCGCCGCTGGCCCGGCTGCATTCCGAGTGCTTCACCGGCGACCTGCTCGGCAGCCTGCGCTGCGACTGCGGCCCGCAGCTGCGCGCAGCGCTGGCGCGGATGGGCGCTGAAGGCTCCGGCGTGCTGCTGTATCTGGCGCAGGAAGGCCGGGGCATCGGGCTGGCCAACAAGCTGCGGGCCTACGCGCTGCAGGACCGTGGGCTGGACACGGTCGATGCCAACCGTGCGCTGGGCTGGAACGCCGACGAGCGGAATTTCATGGTGGCGGCGACGATGCTGGAACAGATCGGCGTGCGGTCGGTTCGCCTGCTGACGAACAATCCGGACAAGATCACGGCGCTGGCCGCGTGCGGGATTATCGTGACGGGGCGGGAGCCGCTGATCGTGGCCCCGAACGGCGTGAACGACCATTACCTGGCGACCAAGGCGCGGCGGTTCGGCCATTTGATGGAGTGATGGGGGGCGCCCTGCTTCCCCTTCAGCACGGCTGCCCCGGGAGACTTGGATCGCTTCGCAAGAGCTCGCGATGACGGGTCAGTTACCACGGCCGTTGGTATGAGGGCCTGTTTGGACGATTAACGCGGGGATTGCCGTCATGGTCGTGCTTGACACGACCATCCACGCCCGTCCGCTTGCACCGGCCTTGGACACCGGCGTGCGTACGATCGACGGCCTGTGCTTGCCCGACCGCGTGGATGGTCGTGTCAAGCACGACCAAGACGGCGAATTTCTGTCCACAGGTGACGCAGGGACAACTAACTCAACGCCTATGGGATCGAGTCCGGTGATGACGATTTCACGCCCGTTTACGAATCGCGGCCTTCTTCGGCGGCGGCGCCTTCGGTTTGACCGGCTTCTTTGCAGGCGGTTTCCCAGATTCCCCAAGGCTTTTGCGCAGCGCCGCCATCAGGTCGACGACGTTGCCCTGGTCTGGCTCGTCCGCGTCTTCGGGTTCGATGCCCTCGCCCTTCAGCTTTGCATCGATCACGTCGCGCAGCCGGGCCTCATAGCGGTCCGCGGAGTCGTCCGGGACGTATTTGCCGGTCTGGCGGTCGATCAGTTGGCGGGCCAGCTTGATCATGTCGGGGTCGGGCTTTTCGGATGGCAGCCCGTCGAACAGATGGGCGGGGTCGTTCAGGTCCCTCGCTTCGTGCAGCGTGTGCGCGACCAGCCCCTTGCCCATCGGCATGATGGCGATGGGGCGCTCGCGCTGGGCGATCACGACGCGGGCCAAGGCGACACGGCCTGTCGCCGCGATCGCATCCCGCAGCACGACATACACGTCCTGCCCCGCGTCGCCGTCAGGCGCCAGGAAATAGCTGGAATCATAATAGATCGGGTCGATCGAACCGGCTTCGACGAACTTCTCGATCTTCACCTGGCTCGAACTGGCGATCCGCGCGCTTTCGAAATCCTCGTCATCGAGGATGAGGTAGGTGTCCTTCTTGAACTCGTAGCCCTTCACGAGGTCGCGGCGGGACAGCGCGTCGCCGGTTTCGGCATCCTGCGTGATCATCCGGACGCGGTTGCCGGTCTTCGGGTTGATCATGTTGAAATGCAGCGCGCCCCGCGCGTTGTTCGCGCTGAACAGCGCGATCGGGCAGGAAACCAGCGCCAGGCGAAGATGCCCCCGCCAGACCGGATGCTGTGCTGCCATCGATCCCTCCGTGTCAAAGCTTCGGTTTCGGCTTGCGCGCCACGACGATCCGCGCGCCAGACGGCTTCGGCAACGCCGCGGCCACAGGCTTCGGCGCCACCAGGTCCGGCAGGCCCTGCGCGGCGTCCGCATAGCCCGCCCAGGGGTCCTGCTTCAGCCCGGCAATGCGCTTCGGCACGGTCAGCACCGTGAAGGCGGCCGGGTCGAGCGAGGCCTTGACCTCCGCCCAGGCCAACGGCGTCGCCACA
Source organism: Rhodospirillales bacterium (assembly GCA_043740535.1). Classification (GTDB taxonomy): domain Bacteria; phylum Pseudomonadota; class Alphaproteobacteria; order Acetobacterales; family Acetobacteraceae; genus JBBROS01. The sequence continues at coordinate 6,030 of JAYUCA010000078.1, forward strand.
CCCGCGCCGGGCCGTGCCCTGGGGCAGAACGAAGCGACCGCTGTGGCGCCCAGCCCGTTGCGAAGCCAGTCCACCAGGATGCGGCCCTTCCGGTCGGCGATCTTGACGTGGGCGACGAAGCGCTCCGGCGCGTCCCGCGTCATCGCTTCGGCGAAGGCGCGGCAGAACGGTTTGGCCACATCCCACGTGGCGCCGGGGCGCAACGGCGCCACCACGTGCAGGCCCTTGCCCCCGGTGGTGCGGCAGAAGCTGGCCAGACCCAGGCGGTCCAGCCGGCTACGCACCTCCAGCGCGCCTGCCACGACGTCCGCGAAGGGCACGCCCTCGCCTGGATCGAGGTCGAATACGAGGTGGTCAGGATGCAGCGGATCGGCCTCGCTGGCGCCCCACGGATGCAGCTCGATCGCCGACATCTGCGCCATCGCGATCAGCCCGGCCTCGTCGTCGATCGCCAGGTAGGGCTGTCCGCCCGCCCTGCCCTCGCGGATCTGGAACGGCAGATAACCGTGGCCGCTCTTCTGGAAGAAGCTCTCGCCGTCCACCCCGTCCGGGCAGCGCACGATCGCCAGCGGGCGCCGCGCCAGCCCCGGCAGCGCATGGGCGGCAACCGCATGCCAATACCGGGCCAAATCGAGCTTCGTGATCCCCGGCCACAGCGCCCGGTCCGGGTGGCTCAGTTCGACGCCGCCGATTTCGGTGCGCGCCGCCTTCGGCGCCTTGGCCACGACGATGCTGGACCGCCTGGAGGGCGCGGCCGCCGCCGCCGGGGCCGGCTTGACCTTGGCGGCCCGGGGCTGCGCCTTCTCCTGTTCCAGCTCCAACGCGCCCATCCCCCCGCGCGCGAACTCGTCGTGCCCCTTGATCAGGAACCATGCCTCCTGCTTCTTCGGGTCCCGCCGTTTCAGCCTCGCCAGCGTGAACCGGCCCGACAGCCGCTTGCCGTCCAGCACGAAGTGCAGGTGCCCGTCCCGCATCCCCTGCGCGGGGTCGCCCAGCGAGGTCCAGGTGCCGCGGTCCCATGTCTCGACCGACCCGGCGCCGTACTCCCCGTCCGGGATGGCGCCCTGGAACCCGGCGTAATCGACCGGGTGGTCCTCGACATGGATCGCCATGCGGCGGTCCGCCGGGTCCAGCGAGGGGCCTTTCGGGACCGCCCAGCTCCATAGCACGCCGCCATGCTCCAGCCGAAAATCCCAGTGCAGCCCGGCCCGGTGGGCGGCGTGCTTCTGGATCACGAACATCGCCGTGGCGCCGGCGGGCGCATCGCTGGGCGCCGGCTCCGACGTGACGGCGAAATTCCGTTTGGCCCTGTAGGTTCGGATCGAGGTGTCCGGCATTACCGGCAAACGCAACGGATGGTGATCGGTTTCTGCGCCGATGGCAGGAATCCACGCGCTGCTGTTACGTTAGCCGCCTATGAGCAAGTTTCAGCCGATGATCAAGGACCCGCCTGCGCCCGGCGCGGTGCGCCGCGCCGTGCCGGACGCGCTGCCGCCGCAGCTCTGCGCGACCGCGACCCAGGCCCCGGACGGCGCCGGCTGGCTGACCGAGATCAAGTTCGACGGCTACCGCCTGATCGCGGCGATGGAGGGCAGCGCGGTGCGCCTGCTGACCCGCAACGGCCATGACTGGGCGGACCGCCTGCCGGCCGTCCGGGCCGCCTTCGCCGCGCTGCCCGTGCAGTCCGCGGTGTTCGACGGAGAGCTGGTGGCGCTGGACGCTGCCGGCGTCTCGAGCTTCCCGGCGTTGCAGGCGGCGTTGAAGGCCGGGCGGGACCGCAGCCTGCATTTCTATGCCTTCGACCTGCTGCATCTTGCCGGCTGGGACCTGCGGACCTGCGCGCTGCGCGACCGCAAGAACCTGCTCGCCGCCGCCATCCCGGCCACGGGCCTGATCCGCTACAGCGCCCACCACGAGGGCCAGGCGGCCGAGCTTCATCGCAACGCCTGCGGCATGGGGCTGGAGGGCGTCATCTGCAAGCGCGCCGACGCGCCCTATCGCGCCGGCCGCAGCGGCGACTGGCTGAAGCTGAAATGCGGCGGCCGGGAGGAGCTGGTGGTGCTCGGCTGGACGCCGCCCGGCGGCAGCCGCGTCGGGATCGGCGCGCTGCACCTGGGCTACCATGATCCGGACGGCGGGCTGCACTACGCGGGGGCAGTCGGGACCGGCTTCTCGGATGACGAGCTGCGGCGCCTCCGCAAGGTGCTGGGCGCGATCCAGGACGGACCGCCCGAGGGCCTGCTGACGGCCGGCGACCCGATCGACCCCGCGATCACGTGGGTCCGGCCGGAGCTGGTGGCGGAGATCAAATACACCGGCTGGTCCGGCGCAGGCCGCGTTCGCCACGGCGTCTACCTCGGGCTGCGCGGCGACAAGCCGGCCACCGAGGTGGTGCGGCCCACAGCCGACCCCGAGGCGGCGCGCAGCTTCTTCGACCCCCGCCCGCCCCGCCGCCCCCGCCTGGCCCGGCCGCGCGGCGCGATCCCGCCCCGGCGGACCGACAGCACGATCGGGTAAGCAAACTGAACTTTGCGGGTTGCAGGGATCAACACCCGTCATCACGAGCCGCCCATGCGGCGTGGCGATCCAGGGGCCGGGAGCGGTGCACGGTGCCCCTGGATCGCCTTGCCAAGCGGCTCGCGATGACGGCGCTGGGGAGCAGCCATGGTCCCGGAGTCCGGATATGATCTGGCATGGCATTTGCCTCTATGGTTGCATCATGATCCCCCCCACGCCCGGCGCCGATCCCGCTTCCCGTCTGTTCGGATACGCGACGCCGCCTGACGGCGCCGGGCCGATCGGGCCGGACCAGTACTGGCCGGTGGCGATCAACCCCTCCAGGGAGGAGATGCGGAACAGCCTGAACCCCCTGCACTATGTGCCGGTGGTCGGCACGATCTACCGGGCAGTGACCAACGAGGAGATCCCGGCCCCGATGCGCGTGCTCGGCGCCGGGCTTACCGGCGGACCGCTCAGCGCGCTGGGGGCCGGGGTGTTCGGCATCTTCATGGCCATCCTGACGATGAAGCCGGACCTGTCCCGCCCGGCGTCGCCCGAGGGCATGCCGGCCACCGGGTCCGAGGCCGGGATGGCGCCGGTGACGCCGGGCACGCTGGCGGCCGGCGCCTACACGACGCTGGCGACATCCACGCCGGAATGGCTGCAGGGGACCACGATGCTGGCAGGCGGGGACCCGGCGCGGGGGGCGGCCGCCTACGCGACGGCATCGATGGAGTGGCAGAGGTCCGAGGCGTGGGAAAAGGGCCTGGCATGAGCGTCGCCAGGATCGGCCCGGACCGGCTGCTGCATTTGGATGGGCAGCAGTATCGGGCGGCCCTGGGCAAGGGCGGCATCGTCGCCCGCAAGATGGAGGGCGACGGCGCGACACCCGCCGGGCTGCTGGCGCTGCGCCGCGTGCTGTTCCGCGCAGACCGGGTGGCGCGGCCGAAATCGGCAGTGCCGCCCATGCCGCTCGCCCCGCATGACGGCTGGTGCGACGACCCCCGGGACCAGGCCTACAACCAGATGGTGCGGCTGCCCTGCGAAGCCCGGCACGAGCCGCTGTGGCGCGACGACCCGATCTACGACGTGATCGGCGTGCTCGGCTGGAACGACGATCCCCCCGTGAAGGACCGCGGCAGCGCGATCTTCCTGCACCTGGCCCGGCCGGACTTCGCACCGACCGAAGGCTGCATCGCGCTGAGCCTGAAGGACCTG
>JAYUCA010000079.1:0-16875 GCA_043740535.1 Rhodospirillales bacterium
GATTTCCGCGACACGGTCGTGACGCTGCTGATCGACAACTCCGGCAGCATGCGCGGCCGCCCGATCACGGTGGCCGCCATGTGCGGCGACATCCTGGCCCGCACGCTGGAACGCTGCGCCGTGAAGGTGGAGGTGCTGGGCTTCACGACCCGCGCCTGGAAGGGCGGCATCAGCCGCGAACGCTGGGTGCAGGACGGCAAGCCGCGCAACCCCGGCCGCCTCAACGACCTGCGGCACATCATCTACAAGTCCGCCGACGCGCCGTGGCGGCGTGCCCGCAAGAACCTCGGCCTGATGCTGCGCGAGGGCCTGCTGAAAGAGAACATCGACGGCGAGGCGCTGCTATGGGCCTACCGCCGCCTGGTGAACCGGCCGGAGCACCGTCGCATCCTGATGGTCATCAGCGACGGCGCCCCCGTCGACGACAGCACGCTGTCGGTGAACCCGGGCAACTACCTGGAAAAGCATCTGCGCCAGGTGATCCACGAAATCGAAAGCCGCAACCAGGTGGAGCTGATCGCCATCGGCATCGGCCACGACGTGACCCGCTACTACCGCCGCGCCGTCACGATCGTCGATGCCGAGGAGCTGGGCGGCACGGTGATGAAGAAGCTGGCCGAGCTGTTCGACGAGGACGCGATCGCGCAATGGGCGCGGTCGGCGGGCGAGCGGGCGCCGCTGGTGGCGTAGCGGTCAGCCACGGCGAGGTTTCACCATCCCGGCCGGATATTGTTCGCCGACCACGGCCAGAATTCGCACCACACGTGCTGGGCCGATCTCGTAAACAAGCTTGTGGGTAGGCCTTTGAACCCGGGCCGCCGCCGCTGCACGCTCTGCGCTGAATGCGATGTAATACGTTTTGGCGCCATCCCACCCGGGCACAGACCGCGACCCCGACCGGTACGGTTCGTCCCCGATGTCACGCATGGCCGTCCGCAACAGCGCTTCATATCGGTGCGCTGCCAGGTCACCGTAGTGGGCGCGGCTGTACGCGATAATACGAACGATGTCGCGAACTGCCCTCGCGGATGTTCGGTAGTTCGCTTCAGACTGGGACACGGTCGAACGGCGGCAGGCGCAACCGTTCCAGTTCGTCCACCTCAGAACGAACGCTTGCCCAAAACCTGTGCTCGTCTTCGTCGCTGGCTATCGTTGTACTACGCCCGGCCGCCATGTCCGCGCGGCCCTCCTCGATCGCCGCAATCAATTCCGGCTCCGCAGCATCGACGTCATCCGCCAGACGCAGCACCGCCTCCTCGATGAACGCTGCCTCACTCTCGAAGCGCCCTTCGGCAACTTGGCGGGCGATGATGTCCCTGATGTGATCGGGTAGATGAACGACGCCCATGCTGGCCTCCATCGCGGCAACATACCTCAAAAACCCCGGCTTCGCACGCCTCGCCGATCTTACCTCGGCGCAATCCCTGCCACCCATCCGATCGTCCTGCACCACATGCACCGCTGCCGCGGCCGCCATCGCCGCCGCGTCGAATGCTTCGGCGCCGACCGGTCAAACAGCGGCACGCGATCGTCCTTGCACTGCACCACGCGAAACCCCAGACTCCATCCATCCGAAACTTACTGAAAGGAGGTGATCCAGTGTCTCATCGTTCGAACGAACTGTCCGCTGCCGTGACCTGGACGCCCGCCAACACGGTCGTCAACGGCTGAACGCCGATCGCCTCTGATCGGCTTAGGCCGACGTCCGGCAGTCTGGACTGTCGAACAATGGGAAGGCCCCGGGTGCAAACCCGGGGCCTTCTGTTGTTTCAGCCCGCCTCGTTCTCGTCGGCTGCATCCAGCTCCAGCACCGCATCCGAATCGGCCGCCGCCAGCGCCGTCACCCCACGCAGCTTCCGTTCCATCGCCCGGGTCCGCTTGCGCGCATCGCCGATCGTGTTGCTGACGCTGCCGGCCTGTTTCTCCAGCCGCGCCAGCACGTCGTCCATCCGCCCGAATTCGGTGCGGACGGCGCCCAGCAGCCGCAGGATTTCCTCCGCCCGCGCCTCGATCGACAGCGTCAACGCGCCGAGCTGCAGGGTCCGCAGCAAGGCCGGCAACAGGGACGGCCCCATGACGATCACCCGCAGATCCCGGTTCAGCCCCTCGATCAGCCCCGGGATCCGCGCCGCCTCCACATAAAGCCCGTCGGTCGGCAGATACATGATCGCGAAATCGACCGTCACCGGCGGCACGATGTATTTCGCGGCGATCGTCTTCGCCTCCAGCCGGAACCGCGCTTCCAGCCCCCGGCGCGCCGCCCGCTCGCCATCCACGTCCCCGGCCTCGCTCGCCAGCAGCAGCCGGTCGTAATCCTCGGCCGGGAACTTCGCGTCGACCGCCAGCACCGGCGGCGGCGACAGCCGGGATGGCATCACCAACACGAACTCCACCACTTCGTCCGCGTCGTCGCGCAGCTTGCGGTTCATTTCCCAGGCGCCGTGCGGCAGCATGTCCTCCAACAGCGCCCGAAGCTGCATCTCGCCCCATGCGCCCCGCGTTTTCACATTGGTGAAGATGCGTTTCAGGTCGCCGATCTGCGCGGTGACGGCCTGCACGTCGGCCATCGCCTTCTGCACCTGCGCGAACTGATCGATGACGCGCTGGAAGCTGCCCTGCATCTGCGCCTCGATCGTCGCGGTCAGCCGCTCGTTCACGCTGCGCTGGATGTCCGAAAGACGCGCGGCCGACTGCTCGCTCATCTCCCGCAGCTTCGTCTCCAGCAGCACGCGCTGCTCGCCCTGCTCGCGCGCCAGCCGGGTCGTCAGGCCGCCGAGCAACGCCTGCGCCTCCATCCGCGTGTCCTCCGCCCGGGCAAGGATCGCACGCTCGGCCGAAACCAGCGTGGCGCGCACAGCCTCCGCCTCCACCCGTTGCCCCACCTGCAGGGCTTGCAGCACGGCAGCGAGGCTGAGCTGCAGCGCCTCCGTCTCCTCGCGCAAGGTGCGATCCAGCCGCGCCGCGGGGTTGCGGGCCAGCAGCACGACCAGGTTGAGCAGGGCCAGGAACAGCGCCAGCGCGATGCCGGCGGCCAGCAGCTCCGGCGTGATCGCCGGCAGCGGGAGCAGCATCAGGCGAAGCGTTCCAGCAGCCGCCGAGGCAAGGGCGCCGGCGCGTACAGGAACCACGCGCACACCAGGCCGGGCAGGATGGCGTGGATCCAGATCAGGGGGATCAGCACGGGCCCGCGCGCCGCCAGGTTCTGCACCGCAAGCCCGATGGCCAGCAGCGCCACCACCGCCATCACCGCCGCCAGCGGGCGCAGCACGTTGCCGTAGCGGCGGAACGCACCGGTCAACACGGACAGCAGCGCGACCATCGCGAAGCTGACCGCGGTCAGCGGCGACGAAAGCCGGCGGTGCGCCTCCACCAGCAGCTTGCCGATGTCGCGGGCGTTCAGCGCCGATTCGGGGTTGGTCAGCTCCGCCAGCGACATCTCGGCGCTGTCGCGGTAGCGGACCTCGCCATTCTTGTTGCTGCTGGCCAGGTCGATCGAGTTCTCGGCGAAGGTCAGCACGTTCAGCCGGCCGTTGGTCTTGTCGATCTCCTGCCGGCTGCCGTTCAGCAGCAGCACGCGGGGGCCGTTGGCGCCGTTCATCAGGCGTCCGGTCTCGGCCAGGATGGTGGCACGGCTGTTCTTCTGGCGCGCGTCCTCCACCAGGATGCCGCGCAGCGTGCCGTCGCGGTCGCGGCTGCGGATATAGACCGTCAGGTCGTCGCTGACCGGGGTGAACACGCCCTCCTGCAGCAGGAACGCAGCCATGCGGTTGCGGATCTCGAACTGGTATTCGCGGAAGGCGGTGTAGCTGGTGGGCACGAGCCAGATGTTCAGCACGTAACAGACCACGAGCACGATGAACGTCAGCGCCAGCGCCGGCCGCGACAGCGCGATGGGCGACAGCCCGGCGGCCCGCATCACCGTCAGCTCCCGGTCCCCGGCCAGCCGCTGGTAGACGAACTGCACGACGACGAAGGTGGTGATGGGCAGGATGACGGCGACGAAGTTCGGCACCAGCAGGCCCGTCAGCTCCAGGAACACGCCGATCGACAGGCCGCGGTTGACGACCAGCTCGACGAACCGCAGCGACTGCGTCAGCCAGATCAACGCCACCAGGCCGCCGGTGACGGCGACGAGCGCGATGGAGAGTTGCCGCAGGATATAGCGGTCGATCTGGCTGGCACGGGTGCGGCGCATGCCGATGGTCTAGCGCGGACGGCGCGCCGGGTCACGCATTCGAGCAGCCCGCGGGTTCGAACAGGCGGTCAGCCCTCGCCGGCAGCGAAGACGCGGTAGCCGGTGCAGGCGGCGCGCTTGGCCTCGTACATCGCCGTGTCCGCCCGGCGGAGCGTGGCGCCGGTATCGGCGCCGTCCTGCGGCCCCAGGGCCGCGCCGATGCTGCTGCCGAGCACGACCGCGGCCGGGCCGATGTCGATCGGCATCCGGACGGCCGCGATGATCGCCTCGGCCAGACCGGAGGCGGCGGATACCGATGCGATATCGAGCAACAGCGCGAACTCGTCCCCGCCCAACCGTGCGATCATCGCGTCCGGGCCGGTTATGTGCCGCAACCGTCCCGCGATCTCGATCAGAACAAGGTCGCCAGCGGCATGGCCGTATTGGTCGTTGACGGACTTGAAGCGGTCGAGGTCGATGATCAGGACGCCCCACGGCGCCGTGGCAGGGCCACGGGCAATCCGCTGATCGACGGCATCGAGGAAGCAGCGGCGATTGGCCAGGCCGGTCAGCGAGTCGCGCATGGCCAGCCGCTCGACCCGCAAAAGGGCCTCCTCCAGCCGTTCCTCGATCTCCTTGCGGCGCTGGATGTCCCGCACCACGCCGACCAGTTTGCCGTCCGGCAGGCGGCGATAGGTGGTTTCCATCCAGCGATGGGCGCCGTCGGGGCAGATCAGGCGCCAGCCGGACGTGGCCGTGGGGTGTTCGACGCTCAGCCGGTCGAACACGGCCATGACGCGGACCAGGTCGTCGGGGTGGACGAGGTTGGCCGGGGTGCGCCCCAGCAGTTCCTCCTGGGTGTAGCCCATCACGCTCAGGCACGCGGGCGAGACGTATTGGCGCCGCAGCGTCGCATCGGCGAGAACGAGCACGTCCGTGGCATTTTCCACCAGAAGGCGAAACAGGGCCGGGTCGGGCGCCAGCGGATCGCCCTGCGACCCGGGCTCATGCCCGCATGGCGCCATCATCACGCTGTCGGACGGGCTGGCGCCGGGACGATTCATGCCCTCTTCAATTCTCCACGCTACGTCTGCGCGCCGCATGACTGCATGCCGCATTCCGATCGATAGCAGTAACGGGTCTGCCCGACCTTGGGATAGCACTGAATTGTTTAAATTATCGTCTATGTTTGAGGATGTGTCGTTCCGGGCGCCAAATAGACGACGTTTTCCGGCATCTCTCGCGTTGGAAAGTTGAGAACCGCCCGAGCCGGGCGATCCCGGCCTCAGGCGATCACCGCCTCAGACGAGGAAGACCCACAACAGCACCAGCAGCGCCACGACGGCAATGACCGCCCACTTGGTGAACCCGGTGAACCGGTCCCAGAACAGCTGGCGGTCCGCCACGAAGGCCTGGTCGATGCCGGTAGGGGGAGTTTGCGGAGCAGGCGTCATGAGGAACCTCGGAGCTGATGCACCCTTTTAGGGCATCATTGCGCCGGGAGGAAACCTGACGGGTTGCACAATGCGGCGCCTGGGTCCGGATGCAGGCTGCGACCCTCGATGAAGGCCCGCAGCGCCAGCGGATACAGCCGATGCTCCTGCGCCAGCACGCGCGCCGCCAGCACCTCCGCCGTGTCGCCAGGCAGCACCGGCACCGCCGCCTGCGCCAGGATCGGCCCCGCGTCCATCACGTCTGTCACCAGGTGCACGGTGCAGCCATGCAGCGTCACGCCGGACGCCAGCGCCCGCGCATGCGTGTCGAGCCCCGGGAATGCCGGCAGCAGGCTCGGGTGGATGTTCAGCATGCGGCCGGCCCAGGCGCCCACCAGATACGGCGTCAGCAGCCGCATGTAGCCGGCGAGACACACCACGCCGATGCCGCGCGCCTCCAGCGCCGCCTGCATCGCCCGCTCGTGCGCCGCCCGGTCCCGCCCGAACGGCCGGTGGTCCACGCATATCGCCTCCACCCCCGCCGCCGCCGCATGCGCCAGCCCGGCCGCATCGGGCCGGTTGGCCACCACCAAGGCAATCCGCACCGGGTAGCCTGGCGCCGCCGCCGCCCGCAGCAGCGCCTCCATGTTGCTGCCGCGGCCGCTGATCAGCACCGCGACATCGGTCACGCCAGCCAGCCCTCCGGCACAGTGATGCGCGCCTCGGCCTCGCCCGACGTCGCCACGATCCGGCCGATGGGCACCGCCTGCTCGCCCAGTTCGGCGAGGTGCGCCACCGCCGCCGCAGCGTCCCGCACCACCAGCGCCATGCCGACGCCGCAGTTGAACACGCGCAGCATCTCGGCCGGCGACACTCCGCCCGCACGGCCCAGCCAGCGGAACACGGGCGGCAGCGTCCACGACGAGGCATCCAGCGCCGCCGCCATGCCGGCGGGCAGCACCCGCGGCAGGTTGCCCGGCAGGCCGCCGCCGGTGATGTGCGCCGCGGCCACCAGCAGCCCGGCCCGGTGCAAGGACAGCATCGGCTTCACGTAGATGCGCGTCGGCGTCATCAGCACGTCGGCGAAGCTGCGCCCGGGGGCGAAGGGCGCCGCATCGTCCCAGCCCACGCCGGCCAGCGCCATGATCTTGCGGACCAGCGAATATCCGTTGCTGTGCACGCCGCTGCTGGGCAGCGCGAGCACCGTGTCGCCCGGCCGCACCTCGGCCGGCAGCAGCGCGTCCCGCTCCGCCGCGCCTACGCTGAAGCCGGCCAGGTCGTAGTCGCCGCCGGAATACATGCCCGGCATCTCGGCCGTCTCGCCGCCGACCAGCGCGCAGCCGGCCTGCGTGCAGCCGGCCGCGATGCCGGCGATCACCCGGGCGGCCTGATCGACCTCCAGCGCGCCGGTGGCGAAATAGTCCAGGAAGAACAGCGGTTCGGCCCCTTGCACCACCAGGTCGTTGACGCACATCGCCACCAGGTCGATGCCCACCGTGTCGTGCCGCCCCGTCTCGATGGCGATCTTCAGCTTCGTGCCCACGCCGTCCGTCGTGCTGACCAGCACCGGATCGCGGAACCCTGCCGCCTTCAGGTCGAACAGCGCGCCGAACCCGCCCAACCCGCCCATCACGCCGCCGCGGGTCGTGGCCTTGGCCAGCGGCTTGATGCGCTCGACCAGGGCGTCCCCGGCCTCGATATCAACCCCGGCGGCGCGGTAGGTCACGCCATTCCGGGCGGCGTCATCGGGTGAAAGGGTCATGCGCGGTTCCGTCAAACAGGATGTGAGGGCAATGGTTTCTCTAGACCGGCCGGATCGGCTATGATGCCGCCATGCACGGTCCGGACAGCTGGGGCGGACACAACCATAGCATCGGCGCCGGGGCAACGGCGGCCGCACGGCGGCGGCATGCCTGACGGCCTTCTGCCTGCCGGAGCGCCGCGGCTGCACGGCTCGCCCGTGCTCAATCTGGCGAATATCGTCAGCTTCGCGCGCATCTGCGCCGTCCCGCTCGCCATCTGGCTCGTGCTGCGCGAGCAGCTTGGCGCGGCCTTCGTGGTGTTCACCATGGCCGGCCTGTCGGACGCGCTCGACGGCTGGCTGGCCCGGCGCTACGGCGGCTCGGCACTGGGCGCCATGCTGGACCCGGTCGCCGACAAGGCGCTGCTGATCAGCATGTTCGTGACGCTGGCCGCCGTCGGCGAACTGCCCGACTGGCTCGCCATCCTGGTCGTGTTCCGCGACGTCGTGATCCTGGGGGGCGCCGTGCTGCTGTGGCTGACCGGCACGCTGACGCGCGTCCGGCCGCTGTTCATCTCCAAGATCAACACCGCGCTGCAACTGTTGCTGGTGGGCGCGGCACTGCTGATCTCGGGCTTCGGGCTGCATCTGCCGGCGGTGATGCAGGCGCTGACGGCCGTCGTCGCCACGTCCACCCTCGTCTCCGGGGCCGCCTACGTGGTACGCACGACCCGATGAGCCCCGATATCCCCCAGCAGGCCGAGGCCGAACGGCATCTGGCCGACGGCCTGCCCGAACCCCGCGCCGCCACCCCGGCCCAGCGCATCGGGCTCCTGGCCGGCCTGCTGCTGGCGATCTGCCTGGCGCTGTATCTGTTCTCCTCCATCCTGCTGCCGTTCGTGGCCGCGGCCGGGATCGCCTATTTCCTCGACCCGCCGACCACGCGGCTGACCCGCGCCGGCATGCCGCGCGGCGCGGCCGCCTTCCTGATGGTGGTCGCCCTGCTCGCCGCCTGCCTGCTGTTCGCGCTGCTGCTGTATCCGCTGCTGATCGCCCAGCTGGGTCTGCTGATCTCCCGCGCGCCGTCCTACGCGACGTCGATCCGGCTATGGGCCGGGGAGGTCATCCTGCGGCTGCAGGACACGTTCGGGCCCGAGTATGTGGACGGCAAGCTGCGGGACCTGGTGGGCGGCCAGGCCGGGTCCATGCTGTCCTTCGTCGCCTCTGCCTTGACGCGCGTCGTCGGCGGCGGCTTCGCGTTGTTCAACGTGCTCTCGTTGGTTGTCGTGACGCCGGTGGTGGCGTTCTATCTGCTGCGCGACTGGCGGCGGGCCGTGGCGCGGGTGGATAGCTGGCTGCCGCGGCGCTACGCCGGGGTGCTGCGGGCGCAGGCGCGGGAGGTGGACCGCATCCTGTCGGCCTGGGTGCGGGGCCAGGCGCTGTGCTGCCTGGTGCTGGCCGTGTTCTACGCCTTTTCATTGACGCTGGTCGGGCTCGACCTGGGGCTGATCGTCGGCATCGCCTCGGGGATGTTGTCGTTCATCCCTTATGTCGGCAGCATCGCAGGCGGCGTTGCCAGCATCGGGCTGGCGCTGGCGCAGTTCAGTTGGCAGGGGGTGACGGTCGTCGCCGGGGTGTTCGTGCTGGGCCAGGTGCTGGAGGGCTATGTGATCTACCCGCGCTTCCTGGGCGACCGGGTGGAGCTGCATGCCGTCTGGGTGATCTTCGCGCTGTTCGCCGGCGGCGCCGCATTCGGGTTCCTGGGCGTGCTGCTGGCCGTGCCGGTTGCGGCGGCCATCGGCGTGCTGGCGCGGTTCTGGCTGCGGCGCTACCTGCACAGCCCGCTGTATCTCGACCCCCCGCAAGGCCGCCTGTTCGACAAATGACCGCCCTGCCGTCCCAGCTCGTGCTGCGCTTTCCGCGCACGCCCGGTTTCGCCGCCCATGACCTGCTGCCCAACGCGGCGCAGGACGAGGCGCGCGCCTGGCTCGATCGTCCCGCCGACTGGCCCATGCGCCGCCTGGTGCTGTGGGGCGCGCCCGGCAGCGGCAAAACTCACCTTGCGCACGCCTGGGCCGAGGCATCGGGCGCCGCGGTGCTGACGGCCGCCGCCGACGAAAGCTGGCCGCAGCGGCCCGTGCTGCTGGACGGCATCGACACCGTGCCGGACGAGCCCGCGCTGCTGCACCTGCTGAATGCCGCCGCGGAAACCCGGCAGCCGCTGCTGCTGACCTGCCGCACCGCCCCTGGCCGCCTGCCGGTGCGCCTGCCGGACCTGGCCAGCCGCCTGCGCGCCACCACCGCCGTGCAGATCGGCCCCGCAAACGACGCCTTCCTGCAGATGCTGCTGGCCCGCCTGCTGTCCGAACGCCAGCTGCGCGTTCCCGCCGCCCTGCAATCCTGGCTGCTGACCCGCCTCCCCCGCACACCGGCCGCGGTGCGCGACGCCGTGATCCGCCTCGACGCCGGCGCGTTCGAGGCCGGGCGCACCATCACCCGGCCGCTCGCGGCAAAACTACTGGGTTTATGCGACAATGCCGCCTACGGAGCGCCGTCCGCCTCGCCCACACCCCCAGGCCAGGGATAGATACGCCGATGCCGCGGAGAAGGCCTGTGACCGAACCCCAGCCGACCATCAGCCCTGACAGCCCGGACCGGTTCATCAACCGCGAGCTGTCATGGCTCGACTTCAACCACCGCGTGGTGGAGGAGGCCGAGAACGAGCGCCATCCGCTGCTGGAACGCCTGCGCTTCATCTCCATCTCGGCGTCGAACCTGGACGAGTTCTTCTCCGTCCGCGTCGCCGGGCTGATCGGCCAGGCGAAGGCCGGCATCAACGCCGTCAGCGCCGACGGCCGCACCCCCGCGCAGCAGCTGAGCGAGATCCAGAAGCGCGCGGCCACGCTGATCGCCGAGCAGCAGCGCGTCTGGCACGACCTGCGCCGCCAGCTCCGCGATGCAGGGATCGAGCTGTGCGAGACGCCCTCGCTGTCGGACGACGACCGCGTCTGGCTCGAAGCCTGGTTCATGGACCGCGTGTTCCCGGTGCTGACGCCGCTGGCCATCGACCCGGCGCATCCCTTCCCGTTCATCCCGAACATGGGCCTGGTGAAGGTGCTGAAACTGCACCGCGCGGAAGACGGCCACGGCATGGATGCGCTGATCCCGCTGCCGGCCCTGGTCGAACGCTTCGTCCGCCTGCCGTCCGAGGTGGCCCCGGCGGGCGCCAACGCCCCGCCCACCATCCGCTTCGTGCTGCTGGAAGACGTCGTGACCCTGTTCCTGGGCCGGCTGTTCCCCGGCTATGCCGTGCTCAGCCAGGGCATGTTCCGCCTGATCCGCGACACCGGCGTGGAGTTCGAGGAAGAGGCCGAGGACCTCGTCCGCTCCTACGAGACGGCGCTGAAGCGGCGGCGCCGCGGCGTCGCGATCCATCTGTCGGTCGATGCCGCCATGCCCGACGACCTGCGCGCCCTGGTGATCGATGAGCTGGGGGTGGACGCCGAGGGCATTCCCGGCGAGGAGGTCATCATCCAGGATGGCATCCTGGGCATCGTCGACCTCAAGCAGATGATCGTCGACGACCGGCCGGACCTGCTGTTCCCACCTTACACGCCGCGCTTCCCCGAGCGCATCCGCGACTTCGGCGGCGACTGCTTCGCCGCCATCCGCGCCAAGGACATCATCGTCCACCACCCGTTCGAGAGCTTCGACGTCGTCGTCCAGTTCCTGCGCCAGGCCGCCGCGGACCCGGCCGTCGTCGCCGTCAAGCAGACGCTGTACCGCACCAGCCGCGACAGCCCGATCGTCAAGGCGCTGATCGAGGCCGCCGAGGCCGGCAAGTCCGTCACCGCGCTGATCGAGCTGCGCGCCCGCTTCGACGAGGAGGCCAACATCACCCTGGCCCGCAACATGGAGGCCGCCGGCGTGCAGGTGGTGTTCGGCTTCATGGAGCTGAAGACCCACGCCAAGCTGTCCCTGGTCGTGCGCCGCGAGGGCGCCTCGATGCGCAGCTACGCGCATTTCGGCACCGGCAACTACCACCCGATCACGGCGCGCATCTACACCGACCTCAGCTTCTTCACCTGCGACCCGGACCTGACGCGCGACAGCGCCCGGCTGTTCAACTACATGACCGGCTATGCGAAGCCCGAGCGGATGGACAGCCTGTCGTTCAGCCCGTTGACCACCCGCAGCACGCTGGTGTCGTTGATCGACGCCGAGATCGAGAACGCCCGCGCCGGGAAGCCCGCCCAGATCTGGCTGAAGATGAACAGCCTCGTCGACGACGCGCTGATCGACCACCTCTACGACGCGTCCCAGGCCGGGGTGCACGTGATGTGCGTGATCCGCGGCATCTGCTGCCTGCGCCCGGGCGTGCCCGGCCTGTCGGACAACATCCGGGTCAAAAGCATCGTCGGCCGCTTCCTGGAGCACAGCCGCGTCTATGCCTTCGGCAACGGTCACCGCCTGCCCGGCCGCCACGCCCTTGTCTACATCAGCAGCGCCGACTGGATGGCGCGCAACCTCGAATGGCGGGTGGAGACGCTGGTGCCGATCCACAACAAGACGGTGCATCAGCAGGTGCTGGACCAGATCATGGTGGTCAACCTGAAGGACACGCTGCAATCGTGGGAGCTGGGCGGCGACGGCGCATGGCGCCGCGTGCTGCCGGGCGCCAAGCCGGTGTCCGCGCACGACTATTTCATGACCAACCCGTCGCTGTCGGGCCGGGGTTCCGCCCTGCACGGCCCGGCGCTGCTGCCGGCCGGGCCCAATCACCACCGGCGGCCAGACCGCGTCACCCAGGATTAGCGGTGCCCCACATATCCGCTGACGACGCTGCCCGCTGCGCAGTCGTCGATCTCGGCTCCAACTCCGTGCGCCTCGTGGTGTTCGAGGGCCGCGCGCGCAACCCCGTGTCCATCTTCAACGAGAAGGCGGTGCTGCGGCTGGGCCGCGGCCTGCAGACCACCGGGCGCCTGAACGAGCAGGGCGTCGAGCAGGCGCTGAAGGTCATGAGCCGCTATGCAGAGGTGGCCCGCGCGATGGCCGCCGAGCCTTTCGAGGTGCTGGCCACCGCGGCCGTGCGCGACGCATCGAACGGCGCCGAGTTCGTCGCCGCCCTGCAGGCCCGCATGCCCGCGGCCGCGATCCGCATCCTGTCCGGCGCCGAGGAGGCGGCGATCTCGGCGGCCGGCCTGCTGTGCGGCATCCCGGGCGCCGATGGATTGCTGGCCGACATCGGCGGCGGCTCGTTGGAGCTGGTGCGGCTCGATGCAGGCGGCGTGCGCCACGCCGTCACCCTTCGCCTGGGCGTGATCCGCCTGGCCGAACGCTCGGACGGGGATCTGGTGCGTGCCCGCACCATCGCCGAGATGGACCTGGCCGACGTGCCCTGGCTGCACGAGGCGGCGGACCGCGACCTGTATCTGGTCGGCGGCGCATGGCGGGCATTGGCGCGCGTGCACATGCAGTCCGTCGGCTATCCGCTGGGCATCGTGCACCACTACACCATCGACCGCGAGGCGGCCCGGGCGCTGACCGAGCTGGTGCTCGACGGCGCCCGCCGCGGCCTGGACCGCCTGGCCGGGTCGACCCGCCGCCGCACCGAGGACCTGCCCTTCGCCGCCACCGTGCTGCGCCGCCTGCTGCGCCTGTCGAACGCGCGCCGGGTGGTGTTCAGCGCGAACGGCATCCGGGAAGGCTGGTTCATGCAGCATGTCGATCCCGCGGTGCGCCGGCAGGACCCCTTGCTGGCGGCCGGGCAGGAGCTGGCCCAGCGCCAGGCCCGCGACGCAACGCTGCCGCCGGCGCTGATGGCCTGGACGGCGCCGCTGTTCCAGGCCGAAACCACCGAGGCCCTGCGCCAGCGCCACGGCGCCTGCTGGATGTCCGACATCGGCAGCCACGACCACCCGGAATACCGCGCCGAACAAGCATACTGGCGCGCGCTGCGTCAGCCCGGCGTCGGGCTGGACCACGCGACCCGCGGCTTTCTGGCGCTGACCCTCGCGCTGCGCTACGAGGCGGATCCGTCGGCGCCGTTCCTGGACCAGGCGCGCCTTCTGCTGGACCCGGCGTCGATCGCCCGGGCCACCCTGCTGGGTGCGGCGCTGCGGCTGGCCTATTTCCTGTCGGCGGGCACCCCTGCGTTGCTGGCCGAGGCCGCGCTGCGGCTGGAGCCGGGCCGGCTGGTGCTGCGGCTGAACGGGGCCGGGGTGTTCGCCGGCGATGGGGTGCAGCGGCGGCTGGACCGGCTGGCGACGGTGATCGGCATGCCGGGCGTGATCGAATCGGCCCGCTGACGAGGGCTCTCAGAACGTCATCCCCGGGCCTTCCTTGACCCGGGGACCTCGTGGTCGCAACGCCCGGCCTGGCCGCGAGAACTTCAGCCCGCGGACAGCCGTGGGCCGTGTGCGGCTTTGCCAAACCAATCAGCCTCGTATTCCGTCACCGTTAACCTTTTGGAAAGTAATCTCATCCAGCTTGTGCGGGTTAATGCTGAACCAACGTTTGGGCTCGCCATGACATCGATCAGCTTCCTCTCACCGATTGCCTTCGACCAGGCCAGCGCGGCGTTCGCGCGGGACCGGGTGGCCAGCGCCCTTGCCGGGTTCACCTCCAAGGGCGCCCACCCGCCGAGCCCGGCCAGTCAGGAGGTCCACCAAAGCACCGTCAAAGCCGCAGAGGCCGCGGCCGATGCCGCGGATGAAAAGCTGCGCGCCGACCAGGCCAAGACAACGCCGCGCCTCAGCACCCACGCGTAGTCTCCCCCTGGCCACACCCTGCCCACCAGGGCATGGTGCCGCGGGGGACTTCGAAATGACGATAACGTGTGTTGCAAACCGGCGTCTGGTCGCGGCGCTTTTAGTAATGCTGGGCGGCGGCGTCAGCGCCGCGCATGCCCAGCCCGACGCCACATTCGATCCGAAACCGCTCGTTGCCTCCCCTGCCGTCAGCCCGCTGATCGGCACGACGATCGAACCGATCGTCCATCTGGGCCAGGACCTGTATGCCGCCGGCATCCTGCCGCGCCTGCGCTACGTGCAAAGTTTCGCCGCCAACCCGGTCGGCGGCCTGACGCAAGGCACCGACACCTCCGGCGTCGTGATCTTCGGCGCCGACATGAACCTGGATAAGATCGCCCATATACCCGGTGCGGTCGTGCACGTCTCCTTCGCCCAGTTCTACGGCCACGAACTGTCCACCGACCACATCGGCAGCCGTACGAAGGTGCAGTCCTTCTACTACCCCAGAAAACAGTTCGAGCTGAGCGAGGGGATCCTATGCAACGTCCAAGACGCGCGCTCGGCATGGCGGCCACGATGGCCGGGATGCTGCTGGCGCACACAGCGCTGGCCCAGACGGCAGCGCCCGCGGCGCCCGCCGTGGATAAACAATCGGCGCTGTATGGCCGCCCCGAGGGGCCCGACGCGCTCAAGCTGGCCCCCGTCACGCCGCCGCCCCTGCCCACGCCCGCCGCCCGCCTGCCGCTCGACAAGCTGCATGTGCCGGCCGGCTTCAAGGTGGAGATCTATGCCAGCGGCCTGGCGAACGCCCGATCCATGGCGTTGGGCGAAAAGGGCACGGTGTTCGTCGGCTCACGGCTGGTGGACAAGGTCTACGCCATCGTCCCCGGCGCCGGCGGCAGCGGCAGCACCGTGAAGGTGATCGCCACCGGCCTGCACCGCCCGAACGGCGTCGCCTTCCACAACGGCTCGTTGTATGTGGCAGAGCTGTCGAAGGTGTCCCGCTACGACAACATCGAGGCGAATTTGGACAGCCCGCCGAAGCCGGTGCTGGTCTATGACGACCTTCCAAAAGACGAGGCGCACGGCTGGAAGTTCATCGCCATCGGGCCGGACAACAAGCTGTACGTGCCGATCGGCGCGCCGGGCAACATCAACATGCCGCCGCCCACCCACGCGCAGATCCGCCGCATGGACCTGGACGGCAAGAACGTCGAGATGGTGGCGACCGGCGTGCGCAACTCGGTCGGCTTCGATTGGAGCCCCATCACCAAGGACTTCTACTTCAGCAACAACGGACGCGACTGGGTGTCCGAAGACCTGCCGGAAGACACGCTGCACCGCGTGAAGGCCGGCGCCACCGCGGCGCCCAACTTCGGCTTCCCGTATTGCCATCAGGGCAACTTCACCGACCCCGAGTACGGCTGGGGCCACAGCTGCAGCGAATTCGCGCCGCCTGCCGCCCTGATGGGCCCCCATGCCGCTACGTTGGGCATGCGTTTCTACACCGGCGACATGTTCCCCGCCGCCTACAAGAACGCCATCTTCCTGGCCCGGCACGGCTCCTGGAACCGCACGAAGAAGATCGGCGGCGACATCGTGGTCGTGAAGCTGAACGACGACGGTTCCGTGAAGTCGACCGAGGAGTTCATGACCGGCTTCCTGGAGAACAACAGCTACAACGGCCGGCCCGTCGATGTGCAGATGTTGAAGGACGGCTCGCTGCTGGTGTCCGACGACTGGAACGGCGCGGTGTGGCGGGTCAGCTACAGCAAGTAAACCTCGTTACGCCTGAAGAACGGGTGGCCCGGCCGGGCCACCCGTTTTCCGTTTGATCGGAGCCTGCCATGCGCATGAAGACCACGCTGCTCGCCCTATTGCTGGCCGCGGGTTCGGCCGGCGCCCAGACCGTCGAGCAGCGCCTGCCCGTGTGCCTCGCCTGCCACGGGGCCGGCGGGACGGCGCAACTGCCGGGGATCCCGTCGCTGGGCGGCATGCCGTCGGATTATGTGCTGACGCAGCTTTACCTGTTCCGCGAGAACCAGCGAGTCGTCGCGCCGATGAACGCGATGGCGGCCGGGCTGACCGACGACGACCTGGGCAGCATGGGCGAGCTGATCGCCAAGCTGCCGCCGCCCAGGCCCGAGGGCGAGCCGCTGGACGAGGCCAGCTTCAACCAGGGCCAGGCGCTGGTGGGGCGGTATCACTGCAACTCGTGCCACGGGGCCGGTTTCGCCGGCCACGACCAGATCCCGCACTTGGCGGGGCAGCGCGAGGACTACCTGGTGAAGTCCCTGACCCAATACAAAAGCGGCGCCCGGCCCGGCTACGACCCCGCCATGAACGAGGCGATGCAGGAGGTGCGCGAGGCCGACATCCCGGTGCTGGCGAAATTCCTGTCGCATTACCGCTGAAGCATGGGCTGGTTTCCGTGAATGTGCGCCGCGAACCCCGCCTGCGGCTGGTGGACTGAGGAAACAGCAAGGACGGTTTGCCACAGCAGGTTGCCGAACCGGCGGGGTTCATCGCGAGCGGCGCGCGGCAGCGACGGTCCGTGGACTGAGGATGAAGCGCACCGGCCGGTCCGGCTGCGTCGTCACCAGCGCCCGCGGCATGACGGCGCCGCTTCCGGAAAACGCCAGGCGGAACCGGCGCAACAGCCGGGCCAGCACGATCACCGCCTCGGTCAGCGCGAACTGCGCGCCCACACAGATGCGTGGCCCGGCCCCGAACGGCATGTAGGCGTAGCGTTCGGGCGGCGCCGCGCCCGGCAGG
>JAYUCA010000080.1:0-8217 GCA_043740535.1 Rhodospirillales bacterium
CCGCGGCCAGGGCGCCGCAGAACGCGTCGCCGGCGCCGGTCGTGTCGATGGCCAGAACAGCCGGTGCGGCGAAGCGGCGCCCATCGCCGGTGGTGCAGCCGGCCGCCCCCAGGGTCACGATCGCCAGCACCGGACCCATAGCGGCCAGGGCGGCCGCGGCATCCTCGGGCGGCAGGCCGGTGATCGCCGTCGCCTCTCCGGCATTGGCGACGACGACGTGGCAATGGCTGAACACGGCGGCCACGCCCCAGCGCAGCGGCGCAGTGTTCAGCACGACGCGGGCGCCGCGCAGCCGCGCGATGGCGGCGGCCTGCCGGGTCAGCGCCTCGGGCAGGTTGCCCTGCATCAGCAGGATGTCGCCGCTGCGGGCGCGGGCGGCGAAGGCCTGCGCCAGGTCGCCGGGCAGCGCATCGGCGCAGTCGCCGACGGAGATGACGACGTTCTCGGCGTCCGGCGCCACCAGCAGCACGGACTGGTCGGTGGCGGGGCCGGGCCGCACCAGGTCGAGTGCGGCCAGCCGTTCGCCCCGCAGCGCCGCCTCGATCGCCCGGCCGTCGGCGTCGTCGCCCACCGCGGCGCAGAACTGCACCTCTGCCCCGGCGCGCGCGGCCATCGCAGCCTGGTTGAGCCCTTTGCCGCCGGGCGCCCTCAGCACGCCGCTGCCCATCAGGGTTTCGCCTGGCTGCGGCAGGCGTGGCACGCGAAAAGTCACGTCCATGCTCGCATTGCCGAGGACCAGGACGCGGCCCACGTTCTACGTCCGCGCCCGGTCGGCCTCGGCCATAAAGGTGCGCAGCCGGTCCGGATCGACCTCGTTCCACCAGACGCCGTCGCGCTTCAGCCAGCTCGCCACGATGACGCCGCGGGCGACCTGGAAGATGTCGCCGACGTTGGACGGGGTGACGCCGGAGCCGACCAGTACCGGCAGCGACGTCCCGTCGGCGATGCTGCGCAGCTCCTCCATCGTGGCGCTGTCGCCGGTGCGCTGGCCGGTGGCGATGGCGGCGTCGGCGCCGAAGAACTCGACGTCGCGGGCCAGCTCGGGGATGGTGCGGTCGGCCGTGATGGCGTGGGCGCCGTGCTTGACGTGCACGTCGGCGAAGATGCGGATGGATGTGGCGCGCAGCGCGGCGCGATAGCGGGCGGCGCTGCCGGCGGGGCCGTCCAGCAGGCCCTCGTTGGCCACGTAGGCGTTGGCCCACTGGTTGACGCGGATGAACTGCGCCCCGGCCGCGGCAGCCACGGCCAATGCGGCATGGGCGGCGTTGGCCAACACGTTGACGCCCAGCGGCAGGCCGGTGGCGGCCCGCACCGCGGCGGCGATGACGGCCATGCAGGCGGCGGTCTCGGGGCCGAGATCGTCGGGCCGCGCGAACGGGATGTCGCCGTGGTTCTCGACGATCAGCCCGTCGACCCCGCCAGCCTGGTAGCGGCCGGCCTCGGCCACCGCATGCGCGACGACGGCATCCATGCCGCCGCCGTCATACTCGGGCGCGCCCGGCAGCGGCAGGCAGTGGACGACGCCGATGACGGCCTGTTTCCGGCCGAACAACGCGACGATGGGGTCTTGCCGGGGCCTGAAGACGGGGGGCCTGAAGACGGGGGGCCTGACGACGGGGGGCATTGAGACGGTAGCGACCATGGGTCGTGCCTAGTTCCTATGGGCGGGGGCGTCCAGGGTGCGCCATTGTGACGCCTCGTTCAAATATGCACGTCATCCCCGGGCCTTTCTTGACCCGGGGATACCGTCGTTAGCGGGACACCGCACGCCATCGCCAAGAGGCCCCCGGCTCAAGAAAAGCCCGCGTACGACGTGAAGGGGCGCTATGCCGCGACGGTGTCGATCGCCCGCAGGAAACTCGCGGCGTAGCTGGTCGAAACCTGAACCTCATAGTCGTCGATCGCGTGCTGAAGCAGCAGCACGCTCATGTGCGCCATCAGGGTCTGGGCGCATTGGCCGGGGCCGAAGTGCAGCGGGTGCAGGTCCAGCGTGATCAGGTGGGACAGCCGCGCCCCCGCGCCCCGCCCCGCCATCCGCACGCCGATCCGGGCGTCGGACAGGTCGATCAGGCCGGCCTCGGCGCCCAGCCCCGCCAGCTCCTGCATCAGGGCCGCATCGGCGCCCTCGCGCATGGCAAGCACCTGGTACGGCGTCACGCGGGCCAGGATCAAGCCGTCGACGCTGGAGAACCGGCCCATCGCCGGCAGCGCCTGGCCCATCGCGGCCAGGCCGGGGGCCACGTCCCTGCCCGGGCGCAGCGCGATCAGCGCGGTGGTGCGGGCGATCAGGTCAGCCACGGAGGCGCTCTCCTTCCGGGTCCAGGAAACAGGGCGGCACGACCTCGACCACCGTGTCGCCGTGCCGGATCGGGTCGTAGGCGCGGACGCGCTCGCCCAAGCGGGACAATCCGCCCCGCAGCATGCCCAGCGCGATATGGCCGCCTTCGGACGGCGAGTGCGCGGCCGACGTGATCCAGCCCTGGTCATGCTCGGTGCGGGCGGGCGCCCCCACCGGCAACAGATGCGCGCCGCCGCGGACGCGCTGCGTGCGATCGACGGGGCGCAGGCCCACGAGGGTGGGGCGGTCCGCGGCCACCAGCGCGGGCCGGGCCGCCATGGCGCGGCCAATGAAGTCCTTCTTGGTGGACAGCATCTTCGCCATGCCGAGGTCGCGGGCCGTGGTCTGGCCGTTCAGCTCGCTGCCCGCCGGGTGGCCCTTCTCGATGCGCATCACGCTCAGCGCCTCGATGCCGTACGGGACCATGCCGTGCGGCTGCCCGGCCGCCATCAGCGCGCGGATCAGCGCGTCGCCGTGCCGCGCCGGAACGGCGATCTCATACGCGCGCTCCCCGGAGAACGAGATGCGGTAGATGCGCGCGCCGGCGCCCACGGCGCGCACCGCGGCGCAGGCCATGTAGGGCAGCGCCGCGTCCGATATGTCGCCGTCGATCACCGCATCCAGCACGTCGCGGGCCAGCGGGCCAGCGACGCTGAACTGCGCCCACTGGTCCGATACCGAGGTGAACTGCACATCCAGCTCCGGCCACAGCAGCTGATGGCAGAACTCCATGTGCGCCATCACCGGCCCGGCATTGGCCGTCGTCGTGGTCATCAGCCAGCGCTCGGGCTCCAGCCGCGCGGTCGTGCCGTCGTCGAACACGAAGCCGTCTTCCCGCAGCATCAGGCCATAGCGGACCCGGCCGGGCTTCAAGGTCGAGAAGGTGTTGGCGTACAACCGGTCGAGGAACGCGCCGACATCCGGGCCGGTCAGCTCGATCTTGCCCAAGGTCGACACGTCGCACACGCCGGCCTTGGTGCGCGTGGTCACGACCTCGCGGTTGCAGGCGGCCAGCCAGTCTTCGGTGACGTTCTGGGCGGTCTGCGGGAACCAGGCGGCGCGGATCCACGCCCCGGCCTCCATGAACGCAGCACCCTGCTCCGCCGCCCAGGCGTGCGATGGCGTGAGCCGCGTGGGCCGCATGTCGCGCCCGACGCTGTGCCCGGCCAGCGCGCCGATGGTGACG
Source organism: Rhodospirillales bacterium (assembly GCA_043740535.1). Classification (GTDB taxonomy): domain Bacteria; phylum Pseudomonadota; class Alphaproteobacteria; order Acetobacterales; family Acetobacteraceae; genus JBBROS01. The sequence goes on from JAYUCA010000080.1 coordinate 3,525, forward strand.
GGGGTGAAGGGCGCGCGGAACATCGTCGTGCCGGTCGCGGCGATGCCGGCGCCGGTCAGCTCCGCCATGATGGCCAGGCCGTTGACGTTGGCGAGCTTGCCCTGGTCGGTCGCCATGCCCAGCGTCGTGTAGCGCTTCAGGTGCTCGACGGACCGGAAGCCCTCCCGGTGCGACAGCGCGATGTCCGACGCGGTCACGTCATGCTGGAAGTCCACGAAGGCCTTCGCCTTGCCGCGCGGCATCAGCCACACCGGCGCGGGATCGACCGGCGCCGGATCGGCCCGGGGCGCCAGGGCGGCGGTGGGCGCGAAGCCGCACTCGGCCGCGGCCTGGTTGCCCCGGCGCGTGCCGTCGTCCAACACGTCCGCGAGGTCGAAGCGGCCCGCGGCGCTGCCGGCGACCAGCATCCCCGGCGGCAGCACGTCGGGGATGAAGGCCTGCAGGCCCGCATCCCAGGCCGGGCGGCCGCCCATGTGCGAGGTCAATGCGACGGTGGGGCTCCATCCGCCGGCCATCGCCAGCAGGTCTGCCTTCACGTGGTGGCGCTGGCCCAGCGCATCGATGACGTCGACGGCCACCAGGTCCTTGCCGCCATGGGTACCGATCACGTGGCCCCCGGCGAACACCTGCAGGTCGCCGCGCGGCGCCGTATCCGCCCGGCGATCGACCACGGCCGCGACCTCGATCCCGGCGGCCTGCAGGTCAGCCACCGTGCGCCAGCCGTCCTGCCCCGACGTGACGACGACGGCGCGGCGGCCCGGCAGCGCCGCCCACCGGTTGACATAGGCGCGGGCGGCGCCCGCCAGCATCACCCCCGGCGTGTCGTTGCCGGAGAACACCAGCGGCCGCTCGATGGCCCCCGCAGCGACGACGCAGCGGCGGGCGACGATCCGCCAATAGGTCTGGCGCGGCTGATGCGGGCCAGGAACCGGCAGGTGGTCGGCGTTGCGCTCCACGGCGGCGAACGTGCCGTGGTCGTAGGCGCCGAACACGCTGGTGCGCGGCATGAACCGCACCTCCGGCATCGATCGCAGCTCCGCCACGACGGTCGCGGCCCAGTCGGCGCCCGGCTGGCCGTCGACCGTCTCGCGTTCGGCCAGCAGGCGGCCGCCGGGGCGGTGGTCCTCGTCGGCCAGGATGACGCGGGCGCCGGCGCGGGCGGCGGCCAGCGCTGCAGCCAACCCGGCGGGGCCGGCGCCGACGACCAGCACGTCGCAGTGCAGGTGGCCGCGGGCGTAGTGGTCGGGGTCCGGCTGCGTCGGCGCCCGGCCCAGCCCGGCGGCGCGGCGGATCAGCGGCTCGTACACACGCTCCCAGAACGAGGCCGGCCACATGAATGTCTTGTAGTAGAACCCGGCGCTGAACAGCGGCCCCACCAGCCCGTTCACCGCCATCAGGTCGAACGACAGGCTGGGGAAGCGGTTCTGGCTGCGCGCCTCCAGCCCGGCATACAGCTCGACGACCGTGGCGGGGATGTTGGGCTCGCGCCGCGCGCCGCTGCGCATCTCGACCAGCGCGTTCGGCTCTTCCGAGCCCGCCGCCACCAGGCCGCGGGGGCGGTGATACTTGAACGACCGGCCCAGCAGCCGCACGCCGTTGGCCATCAGCGCGGACGCCAGGCTGTCGCCCTCGAACCCGGTATAGGCGTGGTTGTCGAACAGGAACGGCAGCGGCGTTGCCCGGTCGATCAGGCCGCCGGCCGGCGCGCGGCGGGCGGTGGTCAGGCCGGTGAACCCGGCGGCGAAAACGGGGCTCATGCCGCACCTCGGAACGGGGTGGCCTCTTCGACGGCCAGGATCGCGTGCGTGCGGATGTTCCGCGTGACCGTCAGCCAGCGGCGGCAGCCGTGGGCATGCTGCCAGTGCTCGCGATGCTGACCGATGGGGTTGGCGCGCAGGTAGACGTATTCGTGCCAGGCCTCCATCGGCGCGTCGGCCGCGGGGCGGGCACGGTCGGCAGCGGTGAGGTATGAAAACTCCTCGGAGCCGCGTTCGCCGCAATGGGGGCAGGTGATGCGCATGGCGGCGGGCCTCAGTGCTTGTTCGGCTGTGCGCCGGTGCCCGGCTCGTCCAGCAGGGCGCCGGTCATGAAGCGGTCGAGGCGCATCTCGGAATTGAGCCGGTGCGCCTGGCCGGTGGCCATGGTGTGCGCGAAGCACCAGCCGCTGGCCGGCGTCGCCTTGAAGCCGCCGTAGCACCAGCCGGCGTTGATGAACAAACCCTCGATCGGCGTGCGGTCGATGATCGGCGAGCCGTCCATCGACATGTCCATGATGCCGCCCCAGGACCGCAGCATGCGCAGCCGGCTTGATGACGGCACCATGCTGACGCAGCACTCCATCACGTCTTCCACCAGCGGCAGGTTGCCGCGCTGCGCATAGGAGTTGTAGCCGTCGATGTCGCCGCCGAACACCAGGCTGCCCTTGTCCGACTGGCTGACATAGAAGTGCCCGGCGCCGAACGTCACCACCGTGTCGATCATCGGCTTGACGCCTTCGCTGACGAAGGCCTGCAGCACGTGGCTCTCGATCGGCAGCCGGATGCCCGCCATGTCGGCAACCCGCGTGGTGTTGCCGGCGACCGCCATGCCGACCTTCGCCGCCCGGATCGCGCCCCGCGTCGTCTCGACGCCCAGGATGCGGCCGTTCTCGATCGTCATGCCGGTCACCTCGCAGTTCTGCAGGATGTCGACGCCGCGGCGGTCCGCCCCGCGTGCGAACCCCCACACGACGGCGTCATGCCGCGCGCTGCCGCCCCGGCGCTGCAGCAGGCCGCCCTTGATGGGGAAGCGGGCGTTGTCGAAATCGAGGTATGGGCACATGCGCATGACGGCCGCGCGGTCCAGCAGCTCGGCGTCCGCGCCGTGCAGGATCATGTTGTTGCCGCGGCGGGCGGCGGCGTCGCGCGCGGAATCGCTCTGGAACAGGTTCAGCACGCCGCGCTGGCTGACCATCGCGTTGTAGTTGAGGTCCTGTTCCAGCCCCTCCCACAACTGCAGCGACTTCTCGTAGAAGCGCTCGTTGCCCGGCAGCAGGTAGTTGCTGCGGATGATCGTCGTGTTGCGCCCGGCGTTGCCGCTGCCGATCCAGCCCTTCTCCAGCACCGCCACGTTGGTGATGCCATGCTCCTTGGCCAGGTAGTATGCCGTCGCCAGGCCGTGGCCGCCGCCGCCGATGACGATCGCGTCGTAGACGGGCTTCGGCTCCGGATCACGCCAGGCCGGGGTCCAGCCTGCGTTGTTGCGGAACGCCTCGCGGACCAGGCGGGGGAAGGAGTAGCTCATGGCGACGTCCACCTCGTGCTGGCGGCATGCTACGCGCCGGGCCGCCATGGATTACCTGAGCGCCAAATTGGCATGCCGTGTCGCGCTCTGCTAGGGGACCGCATGACCTCAGCACTCACCAGGGCGAGTGATCGCGTGCAGGCCTGGGCGCTCGACAGGCTGGTCGGGTTCTTGCGGTTGCTGAGCCCCGCGCGCGCGTCGGATTTCGGCGGATGGCTGTTCCACACGGTGGGGCCGCTGCTGCCGGTGTCGCGCGTCGCGCACGGCAACCTGGCCGCCGCGATGCCGGAGCTGGATGCGGCCGCACGCCGGCGCGTCGTGCGCGGCGTGTGGGACAACCTGGGCCGCACCAGCGCCGAGCTGCCGCATCTGTCCCGGCTGCGGGAGACGGCCCACGGGCCAGGGTGGGAGATCGTCGGGTTGGAGCATGTCGTGCCGTGGCGCGCCGGTCCGATCGTCTTCGTGTCCGGGCACTACAGCAATTGGGAGCTGCTGATCCCGATCGAGGCGCAAGCCGGCACCCGGATTGCGGGCATCTATCGCCCGGCGTCGAACCTTGTGGTCAACGCGCTGATCCAGCGCCTGCGCGCCGAGGCCGACGGCGGGCGCGTCACCTGGTTCGCCAAGGGCGCGCCGGGCGCCCGGGCCGCGGTGAAGCACATCGCGGGCGGCGGCGCGCTGGCGATGCTGGCAGACCAGAAGATGAACGACGGGATCCCGGTGCCGTTCTTCGGACGGCCGGCGATGACGGCGCCGGCGCTGGCGTATTTCGCGCTGAAATACCGCGCGCCGATCATTCCCGCCTACATGACCCGCATCGGTCCGGCGCGGTTCCGGATGGTCTATGAGGCGCCGCTGGATGTGCCCGTGACCGGAGACCGCACGGCAGACGTCCAGGCCATCATGCTGGCCGTGAACCAAACGCTGGAACGCTGGATCCGCGCCGACCCGGCGGCCTGGCTTTGGCTGCACCGCCGCTGGCCGAGGCCGGCCTCGGCCGATGCCGTAGTCTGAACTAGCAGCCTGCCGGAGTGGGTTCGGGAGGCTGTTTATGGTCGTAGACTGAGCCTTTCGATCGGGCCATGGCCGCCCTGGACTGCTTCGCAACAGCTCGCAGTGAGATGCGGACCGGTCAATGCTTGATATCCCTGGCATAATACCAATGACATTAAGTAATGACTCGTCATCGCGAGCCCTTGCGAAGCGATCCAGGACCGATAGATCAGGTCTGGCCGCCCTGGACTGCTTCGCAACAGCTCGCAGTGACGATGCGGACCGGTCAATGCTTGATATCCCTGGCATAATCGCGGAACCTCGGTAACTGCTCAACCCGGCGACAGGATGGTTTGTCCGCGCAATGTCGCGTTGATTGCCTGATATGCGTCCATGCCACGCCGCTTTGCGGTGCCGA
>JAYUCA010000081.1:0-1529 GCA_043740535.1 Rhodospirillales bacterium
GCGGCGTGGCTGCGTAGCCGCGGGCGCGCAGCAGCGCATGGGCGACGACGCCCAGCGTACACAGCCCGTGCAGGATCGGCCGTGGGAAGCCGGCGCGCGTCGCAATGGCCGGGTCGGCATGCAGGGGGTTGTCGTCGCCGTTCAGGCGGTAATACAGCGCCTGCTCCGGCCTGGTCTGGCAATCGACGACACTGTCCGGCGCCCCGGCCGGCATCGGGTGCGGCGGCGGGACGGGGCCGGACGCGCCGCCGCAGCCGCCGTCGCCGCGCAGCACGACCGTGGCGCCCGTGACAGCCAGCAAGGCCCCCGTCGCCGCGTCGGTCAGCCGCTTCTCGCTGAACAGCAGGGCGCCGCGGCCCGGTCCCTTGTCGATCAGGCCGGTCACCCGGGTATGACCCACGACCTCGCCATCCACGGGCAGCGCCGCGTGCCACTCGACCCACTGCTCGCCATGCACCAGCCGCACCGCATCGACGCCCGTGCGCGGGTCAGCCAGCCAGAACCCGGGGTGGCCCAGCACGACCGCCATCGTCGGCACGGCGCGCAGGGCCCGGCGATGATCGACATAGTCCAGTTGCCGCGCGTCCGTCGGGTCCTGCCCCAGGCCGATGCTGAGCGCATACAGCACGGCATCGCGCGGCGCGACGCGCTGCCGCACGACGGGAATGTCAAAGGCCAGCAGCCGCGCGGGGTCGATCGTCATGTCAGCCTTTCGCTCTCGGTCCCTGGATCGCCACGCCGCAAGGGCGGCTTGCGATGACGGGTGACGATCCCTGAAACCTGGTGATCCGCATCAACCCGCACACTGCCCCGTCCCGCGGTCCGCCGCCCGCCAGCGTGCCACGATCAGCACCGGCCCCCCATCCCGCTGCGCCAGGACGCGGTTTTCCGGCGCGGACCATGCCGCCCCGTCCACCCAAGCCCGCAGCCGGACGCCTAGAACTGCTGGTGCGCGGCCAGCCCCATGACCGCCTCCCGCATGCGCGCCTGCAGGAAGGCCCCGTCGCGCGGCGGCAACACCAGCTTCAGGCTCGTCGGGTCGATCTTCGCCAGCGCGAACAGGCAGCCCGGCGCGTGGATCGCGGCGCGCAAGCCGTCAATCTGGTCCTGGCGCGTCACCAGCATCGTCCGCTTGAACCCGGCCCCCGCCGCCATCGCCACCAGATCGACGCCGTGCTTCGTGTGCGTCTCCTGCATCCCGGTCTCGCCGTAATGCTCGTTGTCCTGCACCAGGATCGCCAGGTTCGGGGGGGCCTTGACCGCGATGGTGGCAAGGCTGCCGAGGCCCATCAGCATCTCCCCATCCCCGGTGATCACCAGCACTTTCCGGGATGGCTGCGCCAGGGCCAGGCCGAGCCCGATCATCGCCGCCCCGCCCATGCCGCCCCACAGCGGCAGGTTCTCCGGGCAGTCGCCCACGGCGGTGATGTCCCAAGCCGGCGCGCCCAGGCCTGCAATGACCAGCATGCCGCCCCGGTCCGCCAACACCGCCCGCACCAGGTCGCGTCGATCCAGCATCGGCTCAATCC
>JAYUCA010000082.1:0-12861 GCA_043740535.1 Rhodospirillales bacterium
AGGGGGCGGGCGACGGCGGCACATGACGTTAAGAATCCACCGCACCGAATCGGGGCAAGGGAAAAATGCGCCGCTGCCCGGACTTTTGCCCCTCTTACGGGATCATGCTCTAGTTTGTTGATTAAGAACGCGGAACCTCGTTCCAGGTCCAAGCAACCTGAAACGATACCGCTCTAACGTCCACTATCCTGGCGGCCCAGGCCTGGGCTTCCCCGTCCGTCCAGATACCCCAGCAAAGCCCCGGCAAACGGCGCCACGCTTTTATACAGGTGCATCTCCGGCGGCAGCGCCCGCACCGCCGCCGCCAGCCGCGCCGCCACCTCTGCCCGGGCGGCCACCCGCGCCAGGGGATAGACATGCGTGCGGATGGTGAACAGCACGGACACGGTCTGCGGCAAGGCCCGCAAGGTCTGCCGCTCCACCCGCAGGAACACCGTCTCCCCAGCGTTCCCGGCCGTCACGGACGAATTCCGCTCGCTGCGGAAATGGCCGCCGGGGCGGAACAGCGCCGGGCTGTCGTACAGCCCCCAGTTCAGCCGCTCCACCAGCTTGCCCGGTTTCAGCGTCCCCATCAGCCGGTCCACCGGCCGGGCCAGGCGGTCCGCATACAGCGGCACCGGGCCATGCACGTCGGCCAGCGGCATACCGAGCTTTTCCACCAGCCGCCACCCGGTCGTGAAGCACACCACCCCGGCCACCAGCATCGGCACGCCGTCCACCAGCGTCAGCACGCACAGATCCTCCTGCACCAGCCGCGCCGCCAGCTCCAGCGGGGCGATGCGGTGGTCCCTGAGATCCCAGCTTTCCCCGGTCAGCCGATTGTGCAGCACGCCGCCGTCGCGCTGGAACCAGTCCGGGAACCGCCGCGGCAGCACGTCGGCCGCCATGTCCAGCACCTCCCGCCCGGCCGCCTCTGCCCCCGGCGCCGCCGCGACCACCTCCGTATGCCAGTCCGCGAGCAGGCCGCGCCGCTGCCGCATCTCATCGACATACAGCGCGTCGATCTCGAACACGTCGTCCGCGTCCCGCGCGACCAGCCCCATCGTCATCCGATGCGGCCCGGCCTCGAACGGCAGGTAGAACGCCTCCTCGGGCAGCGTCATCGCGGGCGCGTCAGGGCCAGACCCACCCCGGCCCCCATCAGCAGCCCGCCCGATATCCGGTTCCGCAACCGCCCGTGCCCCGCCAGCACGACCCGCGCGCGCGCCGCCGCCAGCGCCCACAGCACGTCGATCACCACCGCCACCGCCAGGTACGTCGCGCACAACACCCATACCTGGGGCGCCACCGGCCGCCCTGGCGCGATGAACTGCGGAAAGAACGCCCCGTAGAACAGCAGCACCTTGGGGTTCGTCAGCGACACCAGCACGGCGCGCCCGAACATCGCATGCCCCGATTTCGGCTGCGCCCCGACCCGGGCCAGGTCGACCGGCGGCGCCCGCCACGTCTGCACCCCCAGATACAGCAGATACACGACCCCGGCCCACCGCACCCAATCCAGCATCGCCCCGATCGCGCCCAACGACCCGCCCATGCCGAAGCCGACGAAGCCCATGTGCACGACGATGGCGGCCGACGTGCCCGCCACCGTCAGCAGCCCGTACCGCGCGCCGTACGCCACGCTGTTCGCCACGATCAAGGCGACGTTCGGCCCCGGCGTCAGGATCAGCAGCGACGACGCCAGCACGAACACCCAGTAATAGTTCGGCATCATGCTCCCACCCCCGGTATCGGCGCCGGTATCGGCGCCGGTATCGGCGCGGCCTGCGACGGATCGATGCACAGCCAGACCGCGTCCCCCACCGCGAACACCTGCTGCGGCGGCGTGCTGACCCGCAGCATCGCACCGCCCTCCGGCGTCACCCCATAATCCCAATACTCGCCCAGATAGGCCCGATCCGTCACCACCCCGTGCACCCACCACAGCGCCGCATCGCCGCGCACCACGCCCATCCCGATCGACTGCGGCCGCACCGAGAAGCTCGACCCTGCCACCCCGTCCGCCGGGACCGAGAACCCCGGGAACCGCAGTGCATCGCCATCCCGGACCCCGTCGAGCAGGTTGGTCCGCCCGATGAACCCGGCGACGAACCGCGTCGATGGCCGCTGATACAGCGTGACCGGGTCCGCCACCTGCTCGATCCGGCCCGCATTCATCACGACGATCCGGTCGCTCGTCACCATCGCCTCCGCCTGGTCGTGCGTCACATATACAGTCGTGATCCGGAACTCGTCGTGCAGGCGCCTGATCTCGCTGCGCATCTCCTCCCGCAGGTTGGCATCGAGGTTCGACAGCGGTTCGTCCAGCAGCAGCACCTCGGGTTCGATCACGATCGCCCGCGCCAGCGCCACGCGTTGCTGCTGGCCGCCCGAAAGCTCGGCGGGGTAGCGCTCGGCCAGGTGGCGCAACTGCACGACGTCCAGCATCTTGTCGGTCCGCCGCGTCACCTCGGCGCCGGTCATCTTCCGCAGCCGCAGCCCGAAGGCCACGTTCTCCCGCACCGTCATGTTCGGCCAGATCGCGTAGCTCTGGAAGATCATCGACATGCCGCGCTTTTCCGGCGGCACCACGGCCCCCGGCGCCGAGATCACGCGCCCGTCCATCGAGATCGACCCCACGCTGGGCGCCATGAACCCGGCGATCATCCGCAGCGTCGTCGTCTTGCCGCACCCGGACGGCCCCAGCAGCGACACGAACTCGCCCGGCGCCAGGGCCAGCGAAACCCCGTCCACCGCCGCCGGCCCGGCCCCATAGCGCTTCCCCAGGCCCACCAGCACCAGCTTGCCAGCGGTCTCCGACATCATGACCGCTTCAGCATGAAATCCCGCCCCACCAGCCGCATGCCCACGATCACCACCGCACTCGTCGCCGCCAGCAGCAGGAAGCCAAGCGCTGCCAACAGCTCGAAATTCCCTTCCTCGCTGAGGTCCAGCAGCATGATCGACATCGGCCGCGTGTTCGGACCGTACAGGAACATCGCCGTGCTCAACTCCCGCGTTGCAGGGATGAACACCAGCAGCCACGCGCCCACCAGGCTGCGCTTCATCAACGGCGCGAGCACCTTGCGGATCGCCAGGCCCCGCCCGCCGCCCAGGATGCGGACCGCCTCCTCCATCTCGGGGTTGATCCCCCGCAGGCTCGCGCTCACGCTCGTGAACCCGATCGGCAGGAACCGGGTCGTGAAGGCCAGGATCAGGATCGCGGCGGTGCCGTACAGGCTGAACGGGGCCGGGGCGTAGGCGCCGTAGAACGCGATCGCCAGCACGATCCCCGGGATGACGAAGGGCGCCATGCACAGCACCGACAGCACGCCGCCGAAGCGCACCAGCTTCCGGCTGACGATGTAGGCGATCCCCAGCGCCAGCAGCAAGGCAAGCGTCGCCGACACCGCCGCATAGGTGAAGCTGTTGACGACCGAGCCCCGTGCCGCCGGGTGCCGGAACAGCAGATAGGCGAAGTTGTCCAGCGTCAGGTTATCCACCCGCCACCCCCGCCCCCAGGCCTTCGCGAACGCCGCCTGCGCCAGCACCGCCGCCGGCAATATCAGCGCCAGCCCGATCACGAGCCACGCATAGCCCAGCAGCACGAACCGCCACGCGCCCAGCGCGATCATCCGCCGCTCGCCGCCCTTGCCGCCCACCGCGACGAAGCCCCGCCGCGCCAGCAGCCGCTGCTGCAACGCATACAGCCCCACCGTCACCAGCAGCAGCGGCATCGTGTAGGCCGCAGCCACCTCCGCCCGGATCGGCGGCGAGAAGAACTGCATCAACTGCGTGGTGATCACGTTGACCCGCGCCGGCAGCGCGATCAGCGCCGGCGTGCCCACCAGGCTGATCGCCTCCAGGAAGGTGATGATGCACCCCGCCAGCACCGCCGGCAGCACCATCGGCAGCGTCACCTTCACCGCCGTCCGCACCGTGCCGGCGCCCAGGATGTTGGCCGCGTCCTCCATCTCCGAGCTGACGACATCGAGCGCGCCCTGCACGAAGATGAACAGGAACGGGAAGGTGTAGATCGCGATCACGAAGGACAGCCCGGCGAAGGAGTAGATGTCGAACAGCCCGGCCTCGGCCCCCGTGACGCCGCGCCACGCGACGTTCAGCCACCCCGCATTCGGCCCGGCCAGCAAAATCCAACCCACCGCGCCCAGGTAGGGCGGCATCACGAAGGTGCACAGCACCGCCACCTTCACCAGCCCCCGCCCCGGCATGTCCGTCCGCGACGCCGCCCACGCGATCGGCACCGCAAGCACCAGGCACAGCCCGGTCACCGCCGCCCCCAGCGCCATGCTGTTCCAGAACGCCTGCACGTAGCGCGGCCGCGCATACGCCGCGACGTAGTTGCCGAGCCCCCACGCCCCCTTCACGTCCAGGCTGGACACCACCAGCCGCAACAAGGGGTTCAGCACCAGCAGCGCCAGCACCAGGCTCAGCGCGACCGCCGCCGCCGTCCATGCGTCGAACCGAAGCACCCGCCGGGCAGCGGGCTGCGCGAGGGCGCCGGCCATGCGCCCCCCGTCAGCCGCCAAAGGCGTCACGCCACCACTCGTGCCCGATCGTGTCGCCAAAGGCGCCGTTGCAGACGGTCAGCAGACCCTCGCGCCCGGCGCCGGCCACGCCCGACCCGGCTGCACCCAGCACCGTTGCCCGCCTGGAAATCACTATCGTCCCCTCCAGCCGCCACTTCGGTGGCGTGCGGTTATTTCCCCTGCCACACCGGCGGTCGCTTGCCGAGGAACGCCTCCATGCCTTCCCGGAAATCGGCACTCTGGTAGCACGACAGGATCAACGCCTCGTCTTCCTCCACCGCGCTGCGCAATTTCAGCAGTTGCGCCTTCGTCGCCCGCAGGGTCAGCGGCGCATTCGCCCCCACCGCCCGCGCCAGCGCCAGCGCGCGTGCACCCGCGTCGTCCGCCACCTCTGTCACCAGGCCGATCGCCAGCGCCTCCGGCGCCTCGATCAGCCGGGCGGTGAACAGCATTTCTTTGACCCGGGCGGCGCCGACCAGCGCCGACAGCCGGGCCAGGTTGCCCATCGACAGGCAGTTGCCCAGCGTCTTGGCGATCGGGAAGCCGAAGCGCGCCGTGGGGGACGCGACCCGCATGTCGCAGCACGCCGCGATCGCCGCACCGCCGCCCATGCAGGCGCCCACGACCGCCGCGATGACCGGCTTGCCGCACGCCTCCAGCACGTTCAGCACGTCGTCGATCCGCTTCTCATACCCGATCGCGTCCGCCGCCGTGCCGAAGGACCGGAACTGCGAGATGTCCGTGCCGGCGGCAAAGGCCTTCTCCCCCGCCCCGGTGATCACCACGGCACGCACCGCCTGGTCCGCATCCGCCGCGCGGATGGCATGCACCAGCCCGTCGTACATCGCCCAGGTCAGCGCGTTGCGCGCCTGCGGCCGGTTGAACACGATCGTGCCCACCCCGTCTGCCACCGAATACAACAGCTCCTCGGTCACGAAAAACCCTCTCCCGCCTGCGGGCAGGGCTGGGTCAGGGCACCGACCACCCGCCACAGCACTCCGCCGCAGGTGCGACCATGCCCCCCGCTCCATCGATGCGCCAGAGGCCCGGCGCCGTCATGAACGCCAGCGATCGTCCAGGCTGCTCCACCCCGGTCACATCAGCGTCCATGCTGCTTGCGCCAGACGGCGAAGGCATCGAGGTTCGTCTCGTCCGTCGGCGGATAGAGGCCGAAAGTCCTCTGCCCGCCCCGCACTTTTTCCAGCACGAAGTCCTCGAAAGCCGTCATCTCGACCGCTTCGCCGGCGATCTCGTCGACGATGCCGGCCGGGATCACGATCACCCCGTCCAGGTCGCCCACCACGATGTCGCCCGGGAACACCGGCGCGTCGCCGCAGCCGATCGGCACATCGAGGTCGATGGCCTGGTGCAAGGTCAGGTTCGTCGGCGCGGAGGGGCGGGTGTGATACGACGGCATGTCGAGCGCCCCGATCTCGGCCGCGTCGCGGAAGCCGCCGTCGGTGACCATGCCGGCGACGCCGCGGACCATCAGCCGGGTCGCGAGGATGCCGCCGGCCGAGGCGGCGCGCGGGTCCTTGCGGCTGTCCATCACCAGCACCGCGCCGGGCGGGCATTCCTCGATGGCGCGGCGCTGCGGGTGGCTGTGGTCGCGGAACACCGTCAGGGGGTTCAGGTCCTCGCGCGCCGGCATGTAGCGCAGCGTATAGGCCGGGCCGACCATGCTGCCGCCCTTCGGCGGGCTGAGCGGCACGACGCCCTGGATCATCTGCTTGAACAGGCCGCGCTTGAACAGCGCGCTGGCGAGCGTCGCGGTGCTCACGCCGCGCAGCCTGTCGCGGGTCGTGTTGCCGAGTGTGGTCATCATGGGCCTTTTTGTCAGGTGCGGTAGTCCGGTTCCTCGCGGTCCAGCACGCGGCGCCAGGCGTCGAGGTGCAGGCGGGCGTCCAGCTTGTCGCCCCAGGCGCCGTGCCAGTGGCGACGGCCCTGATCGGGCAGCGTGCGCAGCGGGCGGCCGGTGTTCATCGCCGTCATCTGATACATGCAGGTGCGCTCGGCGATATACAGCTCATCGAACGCGTCGGCCACCGTTGGCCCGGCGACCGTCACGCCGTGGCCGCCCATCACCAGCACGCTGGCGCCGTCCATGGCTTCGGCCAGGCGGTCGCCCTCGCCTGCGTCGCCCGCCGGCGCGTCGCCGCCCTGGTCAATCCTGACGCGGTCGTTCAGCAGCAGGTTGTTGTGGTGGGCCAAGGCGAGCTGCGGCTCCGCCAGCAGGCTGAGCGCCGTCAGGTATTGCGGGTGGACGTGCAGCACGCAGGCGGCGGCCTGGTGACGCAGGTGGATGCGGGCGTGGATGTGGAAGGCGACGCGTCGCAGCTCGCCGTCGCCGCGGAGCACGCGGCCATCGAGGTCGCAGACGATCAGCTTGCTGGCGGTCAGTTCCTGGAACAGCAGGCCGCGCGGGTTGATCAGGAACTGCTCCGGCGCGCCCGGCGGGGTGGGCAGCATGAGGGAGTTGTGGTTGCCGATCTGCTCGTTCCAGCCGAGCCGGGCGCAGACGCGGAACACGGCGGCCATGTCGCAGCGCAGCTCCCATTCCAGTATTTCGGGGGCTTCAGGGGCGGCGCCGGCAGGCTGATGGAGGTCGGGCATGGCGGCAGCAAAGCGGAACCGCTTGACGCTATGCAAGAGGCGTCGTGATGTCCGTGCACATTTCAGTGCGGGGTCGGACAAATGCGGGCAGGGATTGCGGTGATCGGGCTGGGGCTGTTGGCGGCCGCGCCGGTGGCGGCCGAGACGTTCAAGTGCCCGAAGCTGGGCGGCAGCTTCGTGTTCGGGCAGGAGGCGAACGTCAACAGCCTGGACCAGATGACGTCCAACACGATCAGCACGCGCAACATCGCGATGAACATCTTCGAGGCGCTGACCACGCGCGACGAGAACAACAACCCGATCCTGGACCTGGCCGACAGCCTGGTGGAGGCCCCGGACCACATGAGCTTCACGTTCAAGCTTCGGCAGGGAGTGAAATTCCACAACGGCAAGCCGATGACCTCGGCGGACGTGGCGGCAAGCTGGGACCGCTACAGCAAGGTGGGGCTCGACCGGCAGATCTTCGACGCGGTCGCGGGGTGGGAGGCGACGGACCCGTCGACCTTCGTCGTCAAGATGAAGGCGGCGCAGCCGACGTTCCTGGAGAAGCTGAGCAGCTTCAGCATCCCCGTCGTGATCGTGCCGGCGGAGGCGAAGGACGACCCGCCGCAGCAGCTCCGCACGATCGGGACGGGGCCGTTCCAGTTGGTGCAGTCGGTGCCGGGCAGCTTCGTCACGTTGAAACGGTACGAGGGGTATGCGCCCAACCCGCGTTTCGAGCAGCGCACGGGGTTCGGCGGCTATAAGCAGGCGTGCCTGGACCAGGTGACTTTTCGGATCGTGACCGAAGGCGGCGCGCGCGTGGCAGGTCTGGAGACGGGTGAACTTCAAGCCGTCGAGGACGTGCCGACCAAATCCTTGGACCGTTTGAAGACGAACAAGGACGTAAAGCTGCTGCCGCTGCTGAACTGGTGGATCCAGATCGGCGTGGGCAACGCGAGCCAGGCGCCGACCGACGACGTGCGCGTGCGCCAGGCGATCCAGGCCGTGCTGGACATGGACGAGATCATGGATGCGGCGACGGATGGCAACTACAAGCTGAACTACGGCTTCGCCTACCCGAACCAGCCGGACTACGTGACGACCGGCAAGGCCACCTACAACCAGAAGGACCCGGCGAAAGCCAAGAAGCTGCTGGCCGAGGCCGGCTACAAGGGCCAGCCGGTCATCCTGCTGACGAACAAGGACTATACGTCCATGTACAATGCGGCGCTGGTGGTGCAGGAGCAGTTGAAGAGCGTCGGCATCAACGCGGAGCTGAAGGTGACGGACTGGCCGACGTCGATCCAGCTGTACCAGAAGCCGGACAGCGGCTGGAACATCTTCTTCAGCGGCTGGGGCACGCAGCCGGCGCTGGGGGCAAACGCGACGATGGCGTTCCTGGCGCCGCCCGGCGCGCAGTACCAGCCGAAGGACGGCAAGGGCGACCCGGACGCGCTGGCCGCCTGGAACGACATGAACAACCTGCCGACCAAGGAAGGCCGCAAGGAAGCGTTCGGGCGGATGCAGGGGGTCATGCTGGAAAAGGCCTATGTCTGGCCGTTCGGGTCATTGACGAAGGTGCAGGCGAGCCGGGCGAACGTGGCAGGATTCGTGCCGTTCCGGATTCCGCGGTTCGCGAACGTGTGGTTCACGAATTGACCCCGCCTGGCCCTCTGCCGCGCGGCAGAGAGCCCTATCCGCAGTGACGCGGCTGTTTCTGGTACGGCTGGCCGGCGCCGTGCCGGTGCTGATCCTGGTCAGCATGGTCAGCTTCGGGCTGATGCGGCTGATCCCTGGCGACCCTTCGGCGGCGATCGCCGGGCTGTCGGCGACGCCGCAGATGGTGGCGCAGATCAGGGCGCAGCTTGGGCTCGACCAGCCGGTGCTGACGCAAGCGCTGCACTGGTATGGGCACCTGCTGCAGGGCGACCTCGGGCGCAGCATCCTGCTGGGGCAGAGCGTGTTCTGGGCGACCGTCGAACGGCTGCCGATCACGCTGGCGCTGTCCGCCTACGCGCTGGTCATCACGCTGCTGCTGGGGATCGGCAGCGGCGTGCTGGCGGCGTTGCGGCAGAACACCTGGGTCGATCAGGCGGCGATGATGCTGGCGATGCTGGGCATCTCGATCCCCAACTTCTTCCTGGGCCTGCTCGGGATCATCTGGTTCGCCGTCGGGCTCGGCTGGCTGCCGACCGGGGGGTATGTGGCGTTCACCGACAGCCCGCTGGGCTGGCTGCGGACCAGCACGATGCCGGCGGTGTCCCTGGCGCTGCTGAACATCGGCCTGCTGGCGCGGGTGACGCGCAGCACGATGCTGGAGGTGCTGCGGCAGGACTATGTGCGGACGGCGCGGGCCAAGGGGCTGCCGGGCTACCTGGTGGTGGGCAAGCATGCGCTGGCCAACGCGATGATCCCGATCACGACCGTGGTGGGCATCGTCATCAGCCTGCTGGTGTCGGGCTCGGTCGTGACGGAGACGCTGTTCAGCATCCCGGGGATCGGGCAATTGCTGACGTCGGCGGTGCTGGGGCGGGATTACCCGATGGTGCAGGGGGGGCTGCTGCTGGTGACGTCGCTGCTGGTGCTGATCAATTTGGGCGTCGACATGCTGTATGCGGTGCTGGACCCGCGGATACGCTATGGGCGGTGATCCGGTGCGGGCGACCGTCCGCCGGCTGTTCCGCCACCGGCTGTTCGTCACCGGGCTGGTGCTGTTCGCCATCGTGCTGACCTTGGCGGCGCTGGCGCCGTGGATCACCACCGCGGACCCGACGAAGCTGAGCATCCGCACGAAGTTCCGGCCGCCATCGACGGATTTCGTGTTCGGGACGGATAACCTGGGCCGCAGCCTGTGGTCGCGCACGGTGTGGGGGGCGCGGCTGTCGGTCGAGATCGGGGTGGCCGTCGTGGTGCTGAACGCGGTGTTCGGCACGCTGGTGGGGGCGCTGGCGGGGTATTTCCGTCGGATCGACGGGCCGCTGATGCGGGTCAACGACGCGCTGATGGCGTTCCCGGCGATATTGCTGGCGATCGGCATCACCGCGGTGCTGGGCCCGTCGACCGAGAACGTGATCCTGGCGCTGGCCGTCGTCTACATCCCCCGTACCGCGCGGATCGTGCGCGCCTCGGTGCTGGTGCTGCGGGAGATGGAGTATGTGCAGGCGGCGGTGGCGGCCGGGGCCGGGCACTGGCGCATCCTGCGGACGCATGTGCTGCCGAACGCGATGGCGCCGCTGATCGTGCAACTGAGTTTCCTGTTCGCCTATGCCGTGCTGACGGAGGCGACGCTGAGTTTCCTGGGCCTGGGGGCGGTGCCGCCGACGCCGACCTGGGGCAACATCATGGCCGAGGGGCGGCAGTACATGCGGGAGGCGCCGTGGATCATCACCATCCCCGGCATTTTGCTGATGGTGACGGTGATGGGCCTGAATCTGCTGGGCGACGGGCTGCGCGACGTGCTGGACCCCCGGCTGCGCTTGCAGCCATGACCACGCATCTGCGCTTGCAGCCATGACCACGCATCTGCGTTTGCAGCCATGACCACGCATCTGCGTTTGCAGCCATGACCACGCATCTGCGTTTGCAGCCATGAGCCTGCTTGCGATCGAGACGTTGACCGTCGCGTTCCGCACCGAAAGCGGCGAGGCGACGGCGATCGAGGACGTGTCGTTGAGCCTGGCGCCTGGCGAGATCCTGGGCGTGGTCGGCGAAAGCGGCAGCGGCAAGAGCGTCACGGCGCTGTCGGTGATGGGGCTGCTGCCGGAGCCGGCGGCGCGCATCGTGTCCGGCCGGGTGGTGTTCGAGGGCCAGGTGCTGACTGGCCTGTCCGAGACCCGCATGCGCCGCGTCCGCGGACCCGGCATCGGCATGGTGTTCCAGGAGCCGATGACCAGCCTGAACCCGGTCTTCTCGATCGGCGAGCAGATCACCGAGACCCTGGCCGCGCACGGCGAACGCGACGGCGGCAAGCGGCGGGACCGGGCGGTGGAGATGCTGGAGCGCGTCGGCATCCCGTCGGCGGCGCGGCGCCTTTCGGACTACCCGCACCAGTTGAGCGGCGGGCAGCGGCAGCGGGTGATGATCGCGATAGCGCTGGCCTGCCGCCCGCGCCTGCTGATCGCCGACGAGCCGACGACGGCGCTGGACGTCACGATCCAGGCGAGCATCCTGGACCTGGTGCTGGACCTGCGCGACCAGATGGGCATGGCGGTGCTGCTGATCACCCACAACATGGGCGTGATCGCCGAGGTCGCGGACCGGGTGGCCGTGATGTATGCGGGCCGGGTGGTGGAGCAGGCGCCGGTGGAGGCGATATTTACCCATCCGGGCCATCCGTACACGCGGGCGCTGCTGGGGTGCGTGCCGGCACTTGACGATGACCGGCCGCGGCTGGCGGCGATCCCGGGGCTGCTGCCCGATCCGCGGGCGCGTCCGCCGGGCTGCCGGTTCGGGCCACGTTGCGGACTGCACCAGGCGGCGTGCGACGCGGGCGTGCCGCCGCTGCTGCCGCTGGGCGCCGGGCATGCGGCGGCGTGCATCCGGACGGGGGCGGCGTGACGGCGCTGCTGGAAGCCACGTCGCTCGTGAAGCACTACGACCTGGGCGGGGCCGGCCTGTTCGGGCTGGGGGCGCCGACGGTGCTGCGCGCGGTGGACGGCGTGTCATTGTCGATCGGCGCCGGGCAGACGCTGGGGCTGGTGGGCGAGAGCGGGTGCGGCAAGTCCACGCTGGGGCGGCTGCTGATCCGGTTGCTGCCGCCCAGCGCCGGCACGATCCGATTCGACGGCCAGGACATCACCGGGCTGCACGGCGCCGCGCTGAAGCAGGCGCGGCGGCAGATCGGGGTTGTGTTCCAGGACCCGTACGGCGCGCTGGACCCGCGCATGAACGTCGAGGCGATCGTGCGGGAACCGCTGCTGATCCATGATGACGGGGGCGACGGCCGGGCCAAGGTGGCGGCGATGCTGGAGCGTGTCGGCCTGCCGGCATCCTCGGCCCGGCGCTATCCGCACGAGTTCAGCGGCGGCCAGCGCCAGCGCATCGGGATCGCGCGGGCGCTGATCCTGCAGCCGCGATTCCTGGTGTGCGACGAGCCCGTCAGCGCGCTGGACGTGTCGGTGCAGGCGGGGATCGTCAACCTGCTGCAGGACCTGCAGACCGATCTGGGGGTGGCGATGCTGTTCATCGCGCATGACCTGGGCGTGGTGCGGCACATCTCGGACCGGGTGGCGGTGATGTATCTGGGGCGGGTGGTGGAGCAGGCGGAGAAGCGGGCGCTGTATGCCGCGCCGATGCACCCCTACACGCAGGCGCTGATCGCCTCGGCGCCGGCGTTGAGCCCGGTGGGACGGGCAGAGCGACGGTCGCGGCGCGCGCGGGTGGGGGTGGATATCCCGAGTGCTACGGCGGTGCCGCCGGGGTGCCGGTTCCACACGCGGTGCCCGCAGGCGATGCCGGTGTGCCGGACGGTGGACCCGGTCCTGACGGAGCAGGCGCCGGGGCATGCGGTGGCGTGCCACCTGTATGCCAGCCACGTGTGAGTTTTGTTGATGAAGAACGCGGAACCTCTGATCGCCCAGAGCCATGGCACTCCCATCGCTGTCATCGCGGGCCGCCCGGCGAAGCGGTCCAGGGGCCGCACGCACCGCTTTCGGCCCCTGGATCGCCACGCCGCACGGGCGGCTTGCGATGCAGGGTCATGATCCCCAAGCCTTGGTTTAGATCTAAGGTGCAACCG
>JAYUCA010000083.1:0-4881 GCA_043740535.1 Rhodospirillales bacterium
AGACGGTCTGGGCGGCTTCCCACTCGGTCTCGCGGACATACGCCCGGTCGGTCTTGGCACTGGCCCGCGAGTCGATGCGGCTGGGTGCGTCGCCGGTCACGAAGGGGCGGTACTGCCAGAAGCTGTCGCCCTGGCCGACGCGGCGGCGCCCGTGCACCCCTTGCGCGACGGTGGCCGCCACGCGTTGGGCGGCCACCAGCAGCGGCGGCAGACTGGCGCCCAGGGCCTCCGCCCGGCGCGACGCCTTCGCGCTGGAGATGACAGGTGCGGTCGTCAAACCAGCTGGCCGACCAGGCCGTCGATGACCTCCGGCAGGCCGACACCCTCCGCGCGCGCCGAGAAGTTCAGCGCCATGCGGTGCCGCAGCACCGGCTGCGCCAACGCAGCCACGTCATCGAGGCTGGGCGCCAGCCGCCCGTCCAGCACCGCCCGCGCCCGGCACGCCAGCATCAGCGCCTGCGCGGCACGCGGGCCAGGCCCCCAGGCGACATGGCGGCGCACGGACTCGGACTGCGACGTCTCCGGCCGCCCGCCGCGCACCAGGGCCAGGATCGCGTCCACCACCGTCTCGCCCACCGGCACCCGGCGGATCAGCTGCTGGGCGGCCACCAGCAGGTGCGCGTCCAGCACGGGCCGGGCGACGGCGCGGGTGGCGCCGGTGGTCTCCAGCAGCATCGTACGCTCGGACTCGAGGTCCGGGTAGCCGACGTCGATCTGCAGCAGGAAGCGGTCGAGCTGCGCCTCGGGCAGCGGATAGGTGCCTTCCTGCTCGATCGGGTTCTGGGTGGCCAGCACGTGGAACGGCCGCGGCAGCGCGTGGTCCACCCCGCCGACGGCGACCCGCCCCTCCTGCATCGCCTGCAGCAGTGCCGACTGGGTGCGGGGGCTGGCGCGGTTGATCTCGTCGGCCATCAGCAGCTGGCAGAACACCGGGCCGGGCACGAAGCGGAAACCGCGCCGGCCGCTGCCGTCATCGTCCAGCACCTCGCTGCCGGTGATGTCGGCTGGCATCAGGTCCGGCGTGAACTGCACGCGCTTCGGCGCCAGGCCCAGCACGGTGCCGAGCGTCTCGACCAGCAGCGTCTTGCCCAGCCCCGGCACGCCGACCAGCAGCGCGTGGCCGCCGGACAGCAGCGTGACCAGCACCTGCTCGACCACGTCCTCCTGCCCGAAGATCAGCCGCCCGATCTCGGCCCGCGCCGCCGCCGCCTTCTCGCCGAGCGCCTCGATGCCGGCCAGCAGGGCGGATGCGCTGGCGCTGTTGTCGTTGGACCGCTCGTTCGACCTGTCGCCTGGTCTGTCGCTTGGTCTGTCGTTTGGTCTGTCGTTTGGTCTGTCGTTTTCTGGCAACGGATGCAATCCCCTTCATGCGCCGGGTCATTTGCCCCTCATGGCAGGGCTTTCATCACCGGGGGTCGGCTCCCTATATCCGTTCAAGACGGAGAGCAGGGCCGGAACCGGAGACGTTGACGTGAACGATGCCATGGCTGAACACCACACCGCCAGCCTGATCGGCCGCCCAGCCAGCGCACCGCCGGTCAATCGCTTTGCAACGCCCGGGCCGGATGCCCATCTCGTGCCCTCCAATGGCCTGCGCCCACCCCGAGACTGTGGGGAGCTTCCGTTCCTCATCAAGCGGGACGGCACCTGGCTGTATCGTGGCACCCCGATTGGCCGGCGGGAGATGGTCTGCCTGTTCAGCAGCGTGCTCCGGCGCGAGGCCGACGGTTCGTACTGGCTGGAAACACCGGTCGAGCGCGGCCGTATCGAGGTCGAGGACACGCCCTGGCTGGCTGTCGAGATGGATTGGAAGGGCGACGGCCGCGACCAGGTGCTGTCGTTCCGCACCAACGTCGACCAGGTCGTCTGTGCCGGACCGGACCACCCGATCCGCGTGCGGACGGACATGGTGACGCACGAGCCCACGCCCTACATCCTGGTCCGCGGCGCCCCCGGCATGCCGCCGATGGAGGCCCGCCTGTGTCGCGCGGTGTACTACGAGCTGGTCGCGCTGGCCGTGCCGGGTGTGGTGTGCGGCCGCAACGTGCTGGGCGTATGGAGCCAGAACCGCTTCTTCTCATTGGGCGAGCTGCCGAACTGCGCCGACGCCGATCCCGGCTGCGACCCTGGCCGCGGCGCCGCGGAGGCCTGACGCGTTGGAGCTGTCCGCGCTGCGGCAGCGGCTGGCGACCGAGGCGCTGCCGCCCGAGGCCCTTGCCGCCCTCGCGAATTCCGACGACGCGGCGGGGCTGGTCGACGGGCCGCTCCGCCCGGCAGCCGTGCTGGTGCCCGTCGTGCACGGCGCCCACCCCGGCGTGCTGCTGACGCGCCGAACCGACCATCTGTCGTCCCACCCCGGCCAGGTCGCGTTCCCCGGCGGCCGGATCGACCCCACCGACGCCTCGGCCGAAGCCGCCGCCCTGCGCGAGGCGCAGGAGGAGATCGGCCTTGCCCCCAGCCATGTGGAGCTTGCAGGGCGCCTCCCGGACTACGTGACCGGTACCGGATTCCTGATCACCCCGGTGCTGGCGCTGCTGCCCGAGGGCCTCGTGCTGACGCCCAGCCCGGACGAGGTCGCCGCCATCTTCATCCTGCCGCTCAGCACCCTGCTCGACCCGGCCGCGCCCGAGCGCCGGTCCCGCCTGTATCGCGGGCGAGAGAGGAAGTTCTGGGTCTGGCCGCACGAGGACCATTACATCTGGGGCGCCACCGCGGGCATCCTGGTGCATCTCGCGGCCCGGTTGCGCGCCCAGGGCGCTTGATGGCTGCATCATGATCAGGATCATCGAGGTCGCGGTCTTCTTCGCGCCTGCGCTGGCGTTCCTGCTGTGGCGCGTCGCCATCGCCCGCGGCCTGGACGGTCCGCCGCCCCGGCAGATCGCGCTCATCTTCGTGGGCCTGCTCGCCATGGGCGCAGGGCTTGCCTGGTATGCAGCCGAGGATCGGCTGGGCCCGGGCCTGTATGTCCCGGCCGAACTGGTGGATGGAAGGATCGTCCAGGGGCACTCCCGGTGACGGCCAACCCCGCCCTGTCGATCGCGCCGCCTGGGTTCATGAACGACCCGGCGCTGCGGGCGGTGATGGCGGCCCTGCCGTCGGCCCGCGTCGTGGGCGGCGCGGTGCGCGACGCGCTGGCCGGCCGCCCCGTCGCCGACGTCGACCTGGCCACGCCGGAACCGCCGGACCGGGTCATCGATGCGCTGGCGGCTGCCGGGCTGAAGCACGCGCCCACCGGGTTGCAGCATGGCACCGTCACGGCGATCAGCGGCGGCCGCGGCTTCGAGGTCACGACGCTGCGCACCGACGAGCGCACGGACGGCCGGCACGCCGAGGTGGCCTGGACCACCGATTGGGAACAGGACGCGGCACGGCGGGATTTCACGATCAACGCCATGTCGATGCAGGCCGACGGCGCGGTGTTCGACTACTTCGGAGGCATTGAGGACCTGGCGCAGGGCAGGGTGCGCTTCGTCGGCGACCCGGCGCGGCGCATCGCCGAGGATTACCTGCGCGTGCTCCGCTTCTTCCGTTTCCTGGCCCGCTACGGGTCGGCGGCCGCGGACGCGGCAACGCTGCAAGCCCTGTCTGCATCCGTGCCCGGGCTGGGCCGCCTGTCCGTCGAGCGGGTCTGGAGCGAGCTGAAGCGCATCCTGGCGGCCCCTGACCCGGTGGACGCCATCAGGCGCATGTCGGCCCTGGGCATCCTGGGCGCGGTGCTGCCGGAGGCGACGGGCCTGGATGCGCTGGAACGCCTGGTCCGCAGCGGCGCGCCGCCGGACCCGCTGCTACGGCTGACGGCGCTGCATCCGGGGGCAGCGGACCTCGTCGAGCGGTTCAGGCTCTCGAACACCGAGGCCGGGCTGCTGCGGGGCTTGTCCGGCCCGGCGCCCGACCCGGTTTGGCGTGACGACGACCTGCGCCGGGCGATGGCGGACACGCCGCCAGCAACGCTGGTCGGGCGCACGTGGCTGGCGGGCGGCGACGCCGCGCCCTGGGCCGCCCTGCGGCATCGGCTGACATCCGTCCGGCGGCCGGTGTTCCCGCTGCACGGCCGCGACGCCCTGGCCCTGGGGGTGGCGGCGGGCCCGCTGGTCGGCGTCCTGCTGGCCGAGGTCCGGACCTGGTGGATGCAGGGCGGCTGCGTGGCCGGCGCCGCCCAGTGCCGGGCCGAACTGGCGAGGCGCGCCGCGGGCTGATACACGCCCGCCGATGGACACCGCGATGGCCACCCGCCCGGACGAGCGCACCTGGCCGCTCATGCGCCGCCTGTGGCACGAGCACGTGCGGCATTACCGTGGCCGCCTGCTGCTGGTGCTGCTGCTGACCGGGCTGATGGCCGGGCTGACGGCGCTCTATCCCGTCGTGATCAACCGCGCCATCTCGATGTTCGTCGCGCGCGACCAGCGCATCCTGTACCAGCTCCCGCTGCTGGTGATCGCCGTCACGGCGGCGAAGGCCGCCACGCAGTATGGGCAGAGCGTGCTGGTGCAGCAGCTGGTTCTGCTGGTGATCCGGGACCTGCAGACGCGAATGTTCGGCCACCTGATGCGGGCCGACCTGGGCCAGGTGGAGCGCGAGGCGCCGGCGCAACTGGCGACGCGCTTCACCACCGACGCCACCATCATTCGCGAGGCGATGACCCGCACCGTCAACGCGCTGCGCGACGGCATCACCGTCGTCGGCCTCGTATGCGCGATGATCTACATGGACTGGGTGCTCAGCCTGATCGTCGCCGTGATGTATCCGCTGGCGGCGCTGCCGATCCAGCGGCTGGGCAAGCGCATCCGCCGCGCCTCGGGCGGCATGCAGGAGCAGATCGGCGAGACGGCGGCGCTGCTGCACCAGAGCTTCGCCCAGGCCCGCACCGTCCGCGCCTACCGG
>JAYUCA010000084.1:0-6403 GCA_043740535.1 Rhodospirillales bacterium
GCGTCGAGGTTTATGATCTCGCGTCCGTCTCACCGATCATGCGTTCGTTCTCAAAGAACGTGCGTCGGACACCTGCTTCAGTCTCAGCTAATGTGCGTCGGAAAGTGACCTTGATTGCGCGTCGGGCCGTACATCATTGCGCGCCGCTACAACTAGTCTACCTGCAGACCCAGGCACTACGGACAGGGTCACGGCATGTCGAACTCGGCAAGAGCATGAAGGCGTGGTTCGACCGCCTGGAGAAGGTACCCGGCGGCAAGAGCTACAAGCTGGTCAGGGACCAGGCAGAACGCATCGCGCTGGCTAAGTTCTCGTTCCATTCGGAGCGGGGAGGGGTCAGGGCGGTCCGGCACACGACCATTGTTGAGGAGGGGCTGCTGTTCGTGGACGGCCCCAACGACGCCCGGCAGCAGTCGCTCTTCACCGAAGGCGTCGTCCTGTCCGAAGGCTTCTTCGCGGCGCTGCGTGAGCATGCAGTGCCCCTGGAGGAGCGAGCGCTGCGTCAAATCAGGACCAGTTCGCTGGCAATCGACACATACGCCTGGCTGGCGTTCCGGCTGAGGTCGCTGAAGAAGCCAACACCCATCAGCTGGGCTGCGCTCCATGGCCAGTTCGGGCGGGGATACGGCCAACGGGCAGCATTCAAGAGGGCTTTCCGAAAGGCTCTAAAGGACGCCCTAGCCGTGTACCCGGAAGCCGCTGACGGGGGAGTAGAGGAGACAGCGGAAGGCCTCGTTCTTCGTCAGGTGCGCCCTCCGGTGCTGGAAAGGGTAGCGTGACCAAAGTCCAAGGCTGACACGATATGAGCCGCCGTTGTTAGAGGAGCCTCGCAGCTTCACAATCCTGCTCGCTAGCGCTGCGGTGTTCGCTGGCACGGTGCCAAGCTGATTACCACAGTCGAACGGCGGCCAGGACGGTTCCACTTTTGGCCTTTTGAGGTGCTGACGACGGATCGGAATGCGTCAGCGAAACCTTCGTAGCAATGCCGGTCTACACGTTCACCGCGGTCGTCTACTTCCTGTTGGTGTTGGGCGTGTCTGCTTGCATCGGCTGGATCTCCGACCGTCTCCCCGGCTTGGCGGGTCATCGATCCCGGCTGGAAAACGCACCCTCTCACTGTCTAGGCAACCCGGCGCCGCGCCACTAACGTGCAGCGCCAGTCGACTGGAGAAACGAATGTCTGCGACCCTCCTGCGAAACTGTACGCTGTTCGACCCGCGGGCTGGGACACTGGCATCGGGAACATCGGTTCTGATCGCCGACGACAAGATCGCCGCAGTGTCGGACCAGGCCATCGGACCGCAAGGCGCTGAAGTCATTGATCTCTGCGGCAGAACTGTGCTGCCGGGTTTCATCGACTGCCACGTCCACGTCAATGCGGTGCGCGTCACGTCCGGCCTGGCGGCGAACCGCGTCCTGCCCGCCTCGTTCATCGCGGCTGCCGCGTCGCAGGTTATGCGCGGAATGCTGATGCGCGGCTTCACGACCATCCGTGACGCCGGCGGTGCCGACCGCGGCCTGCGCGACGCGGTCGAACAAGGGCTGTTCGTCGGACCCCGCCTGTTCATCGCCGGCCGGGCCATCAGCCAGACCGGTGGTCACGGCGACTTCCGCGACCGCATCGACAGCCCGGCGCCCTGCGGCTGCGACCATTTCGTCAGCGGCATCGGCCGCGTCGCGGACGGCGTCCCCGCCGTGCAGCAGGCGGTCCGTGACGAAATCCGCCTCGGCGCGAACCAGATCAAGATTATGGCCTCGGGCGGCGTCGCTTCTGCCGCTGACCCCGTCCACTTCCTGCAATACTCGCGGGCCGAGCTGGAGGCCATCGTCGACGAGGCGGAGCGGGCCGACACCTATGTCATGGCCCACGCCTACACGCCCGCAGCCATCAGCCGGGCTATCAAGGCTGGGGTCCGCACCATCGAACACGGCAACCTCATCGATGAAGCGACCGCCGCCCTGATGGCCGAGCACGGCGCCTTCCTCGTGCCGACCCTGGTGACCTTCAAGGCGCTCGCGACCCATGGGGGCCGGCTGGGTTTCCCTCCGGACATGCTCGCCAAGCTCTCGAGCATCGTGGAGGTTGGAACCCGCTCCCTCCGGCTGGCCCACGCCGCCGGCGTGAAGATGGCCTTTGGCACCGACCTGCTGGGCGAGTTGCACGAACACCAGTCGGAAGAGTTTCTGATCCGGGCCGAGGCGCTGCCATCGGTCGAGGTGCTCCGCGCCGCCACCATCCATGCGGCGGAGGTGCTGCAGATGACGGGCCGGCTCGGCGTGATCGCCCCGGGCGCCTTCGCCGACCTGGTCGTGGTTGACGGCAACCCGCTAGACGATCTCGGCCTACTGCAGGAGCAGGGGCGGCACATGCCCTGCATTATGAAGGCCGGACGGATGATGAAGACCAACCTGGGAGACAAGAAATGAGCTTGATCGGACTGACCCGCCGTGCCGCGCTGACGGCAGGCGGCGGCGCGGCCCTGGTGGCGACACTGCCCGGCCATGGCGCGCGTGCAGCCGATGCACCCTACCGGGTCGCCGCCCTCAACCCGGTCACCGGCGCGGGCAGCACCTATGGCGGCGGGATGCAGAAGTCGATCCTGTTCGCCCTCGATGGGGTCAAGAAGGCCGGCGGCGTCGATGGCCGACCGATTGAGGTCTATGCCGAGGACACGCAGACCTCGCCCGACGCCGCAGTGCTGGCCGTGCGCAAGTTGATCGACGCGAACAAGGTCCAGGCCATCCTGGGCACCTGGTCGTCCTCCGTGTCGCTGGCCGTCCAGCCAATCACCAACGCCGCAGGCTGCCTGCTGTTCCACGTCTCCTCCGCCCCTGCCCTCAGCGCGCCCGCGCAGAACCCGAAGCACCTGGGGTTCCGCTTCCAGGCCGGCAGCCCGCAGATCGGCGCGGCCTATGCCGAGATCGCGGCCAAGCAGGGTGCGAAGAACGTGGCGGTGATGGCCTTCAACAACGACGTGCAGATCGCTAGCACCACCATCTTTAAAACGGCCTGGGAAAAGGCCGGCAACAAACTGGCCGGCTTCGTCATCTACGAACCAAACCGCACCAGCTACAGCGCCGAACTCCAGCGCGTCCTGACGGGCAAGCCCGACTTGATCGTAGTTTCCGGCTACGTCCCCGACACCACCATCATCCTGCGCGAGGCGTTCGAAGCCGGGAATACCGCGCCGATCATCATCCCCGGTTGGGCCTGGGGCCCGGCGGTGCAGAAGGCAGTAGGCACGGAAGCACTCGAAGGGCTGATCGTGTTCGACTCGGTGCCGGACATAGAAGGCGCCGCATTCAAGGCCTACGATGCCGCCTACCGTGCCGCGACGGGCAGCCCCGGCGCCTCCAACGTCTACGCGTCGATGGCCTACGACATGGGCATCGTGCTGGCGCTGGCGATGCAGAAGGCAGGCCCCACCACCGACAACGCCGCTATTGCGGCGGCCGTGCTGGAAATTGCCGGGCCGCCCGGCCAGAAGGTCAGCAGCTACGCCGAAGGCAAGGCAGTGCTCAAGGCAGGCCACAAAATCAACTATGAGGGTGCCTCGGGGCCGCTCGACTTCGACCCGAACGGCGACGCGATCTCGGTGTTCGGCGTGAGCAGGTTTCACAACGGCGCACTCGAGCAGCTCTATCTCCTGAAATAGGCCTATGACCGGTGTGGCGCTTCTCAACCTGGCGGTCACGGGGCTGGTGCAGGGGTTGCTGATCGGACTCGCGGCCCTGGCAGTCTCGCTTTGCTTCGCGATCGCCCGCTTCCCCAACGCGGCGACCGGCGACTTCATGACGCTTGCCGCCTATGCGGGCGTCGCTGTGCAGGGATGGACGGGGTCGCTGCTGGCCGGTGCCGCGGCTGGCGTCGTCGTGGTCGTCGCGGTGTCGCTCGCGTCCTACGGCCTGGTGTTCCGCCACTTCCGCGGGCGCTCGCTCGTCGCACCGCTCATCGCGTCCATCGGGCTCGCTTTTCTGCTGCGCAGCGTGCTGACCTTCGCGGTGGGCTTCGACCAGCAATCCTTCCAGGTGCCCATCGCCCGTGCCCTGGTGTTCGGCGGTGTCCGCATCCGCCCGATGGACCTTTGGCTGGCCGGCTTCTCGGTCGCCACCCTGGCGGCCGTCATGGCGGTGCTGTTCCTGACCCCGGTCGGCCGCCGGATGCGCGCCATGTCCGACAACCCAGACCTGGCGCGCGCCAGCGGCATTCGCAGCCGCCCGGTCATGATCACGCTCTGGTCCCTCATCGGGGTATGCAGCGCGGTCGGCGGCATCATGCTCGGCCTGCGGACCGTTGTGGTGCCCGAGATGGGGTGGAACGTGTTACTGCCGGCCTTCGCTGCCGCCGTCCTGGGTGGGGTCGGCAACCCCGCAGGCGCCGTGCTGGCCGGGATCGGCCTTGGCCTTGCCGAGGCATTGTCGACCCCGCTGGTCGGCTTCACCTACCAGTCCTCGATCGCCTTCCTCGTGCTGATCGCAACGCTCGTCCTGCGTCCACAGGGACTGCTGGGCCGGGCCGAGGCGGTCCGCTAGCTTGGAGGGCTATCTCGTCGCCGTCGGGACCATCGGCGGCATCTACGCGCTGCTGGCACTCGGGCTCAACCTGCAATACGGCTACACTGGCCTGATCAACTTCGGCGTCGTGGCACTCTACGCAATCGGCGCCTACACATCGGCCCTGCTGGCGATGCACGGCGTGCCATTCGCCGTCGCCATGGCCGCCGGCACGCTGCTGGCCGCCGCCTGCGCCTGGCCGCTGGGGGTGATCTGCCTTCGGCTGCGTGACGACTACCTGGCGGTTGTCACCCTGGCCTTCGCGGAGATCGTCCGCACCGTGATCGTCAGCGAGGACTGGCTGACCGCCGGGCCCCGTGGCTTGCCCGGCATCCCGCGGCCGTTTGCCGCGATGGCGCCCGGGTCCGCCGCCATCGCCTACCTCTGCCTCGTGCTGGCCGCGGTTGCAGCTGGGATGGCGATCACTGCCGGCCTGGTCCGCAGCCCGTTCGGGCGCCTCATCCGCGCCATCCGCGACGACGAGGACGCCGTCCGCTCCATCGGCAAGAGCCCGGCCCGGGCCAAGCTTGCGGTGTTCATGATCGGCGCCGGCCTGACCGGCCTCGCCGGCGCGCTCTACGCCCACTATCTCACATTCATCAGCCCCGACCAGTTCGTGCCGCTGCTGACCTTCTACGTGTGGATTGCCGTCATCATGGGCGGTGCCGGCCGCATCGGCGGCGCCCTCGCCGGCGCCGCGCTGCTGACCCTCTTCCTGGAGGGATCACGCTTTCTGCGCGATGCGCTGCCGTTCATCCCGGAGGTCCAGATGGCGAGCCTGCGCCTCGCCGCGATCGGCCTCGCCCTGATCCTATTCACCATCTACCGGCCGGAGGGTCTGTTGGGCCGTGCTACCCGATGACGCTCGTGGTCCAGAACCTGCGCAAGTCGTTTAGCGGCCTCTGCGTCGTCGATGACGTCAGCTTCGTGGCCGATCCCGCAGGAATCACCGGCCTGATCGGCCCGAACGGGGCCGGCAAGAGCACTCTGTTCGCTGTCATTACGGGATTTCTCAAGGCTGATGCCGGGAGCATCAGTTTCGGCGGCGCCCCAATCCAAACCTTGTCTGCCCAGGCCCGCGCGCAGCAGGGGCTGGCGCGGACATTCCAGGTGCCGCGCCCCTTCGCGGACCTTTCCGTCCGCGAGAACCTGATGGCCGCCGCCCCCGCCCAACCCGGCGAGCACGTGCTGAGCCTGCTGCTGCGCCCTGCCGCCGTACGGCGCCGCGAAGCCGCCGTCGGCACCCAGGCGGATGCGCTGCTTGGGTTCCTGGGCCTGTCCCAAGTGGCCGGCAACCGGGCGGGCGCACTCTCCGGCGGCCAGCAGAAGCTGCTGGAACTCGGCCGCGCCTTGATGACCGAGCCGCGCTACGTCCTCCTGGACGAGCCCTATGCCGGCGTGAACCCCGTGCTGATCGAGGAAATTTCGGGCCGCATCCGCACCCTGGCCGAGCGGGGCATGGGCTTCCTGATCGTGGAGCACAACCTCCCAGCCCTGTCGCGCCTCGCCGGCCGCCTGCTGGTGATGGACCGTGGCCGGCTTATCGCGAGCGGCACACCCGATGCCGTGCTGGCCGACCACGCGGTGCAGGACGCCTACATCGGAGGCTCCGCGTGAGCCTGCTCGCAATCGAGGGGATCGTCGGTGGCTACGGCGAAGCCGATATCCTGCACGGGATCAACCTGGATGTTGCGCCCGGCGAGATCGTGACGGTGGCCGGTACGAACGGCGCCGGGAAATCGACCCTGATCAAGGCACTGATGGGCCTGGTGCGGCGATGCAGCGGCCGAATGATATTCGACGGGCACGACCTGCTGCGCCTGGCGCCAGAGGACCGGGTCGGCATCGG
>JAYUCA010000085.1:0-4434 GCA_043740535.1 Rhodospirillales bacterium
GCGGGAACAGACCGTTGATATGCACGACAGGCTGGGCGCGGGCCGTGGAGACCGTGGCAAGGCTGGCGGTGAGCAGCAGGGCTGGTATGGATGCGCGCATGCACCGATAATACTGTGTTCACACGGGCGTGAAAAGTCTTTCCAGCCGTCACGCAGCCGTTGAGCCGTCCGGCACGTCGCGGAAATAGGGTTCGACCGGGCCCTGCAGCTTCACGGTCAGCGGCGCGCCGGTGCGGTCGGTCTTGTTGCCGACGGAAACCCGGACCCAGCCCTCGCTGACGCAGTATTCCTCGACATTGGTCCGCTCGACCCCCTTGAAGCGGATGCCGATGCCTCGCTCCAGCAGGGCCGCGTCGTGGAACGGGCTTTTCGGGTTGACGGACAGGCGGTCGGGCAGGGTGTCTTCGGTCATGCGGGGTGAATAGTCGTGCGCCTGCTTTCGTTCAAGCCGGAGCTGCTTCGGAACCGCGAGAGCGTGTTGATGAAATGCGCGGAACCTCGTTTCAGGTCCAGCCAACCTGAAACGGTATTGCTCGAAGCCGCCCGGGCGTCGGAGACGGTGTCGGCGGCCACTTGCGGGTCGCGGCTGATCACCATCAACAGCACCCTTGCAGCAGGATCGGGCCGCCGGAGCCCTGGGCGATCGCCACGGCTTCTGTGAGCGCCTCGACAAGGTCGCGACCGAACCCGGTGTCTTCGATCATCGCGCGCCTCTTCTCGAAAACGCTGACGTTTCCAGCACGGCTTGCAGGACAGCTGGGCGTGTCATGGAGCTGCATCCTTCGGTTGGGACGCTCCATCGCCGCCAGAGCCCGATGAACGCTGATATGAACGACAGCAGCGCTGTAAAAAAACCGATGTGACAGTTACGGTTGGCGATCCGGCAGGCGTGGTTGGCTGGCCACCCGGATGAATGTCGTGACGATCTTCGTGCCGGCCCGCGCAGTGCCGCTCAACGACCCGGCCACCTTGCTGTGCCCGGCAGCGCGGATGCGGTAGGGCACCGGCAATTCCTGGATGCGGAAACCCGCGCGCGCGGCCTTCATCTGCATCTCGATGTTCCAGCCGTACGTCATCTCCTGCATGTCCAGCGAGGCCAGGGCGGCCCGGGTGATGGCCCGCAAGGCGCACATGTCGGTGTAGCGCACGCCATACAGCGCGCCCATCAGCCGGCCCGCCAGCGCCCCGGCGGCGACCTGATGCCAGTTCATCGAACCCGGCTCGCGGACCCCCCTGGTGCGGGAGGCGATGGTGAAGTCCTTGCCGCCGTCGAGGATCGGCCGGCAGAGGCGTTCCAGCTGGTCAGGCCGGTCCGCGCCATCGCCATCCATGAAGGCGATGACGTCATGCCCGGGCGCGGCGGCCTGGGCGCCGAGATGGCACGCGCGGCCATAGCCGCGGCCGGCGTCGATCACCGTCGCGCCGGCTGCAACCGCGGCGCCCTGGGTGCCATCGACGCTGCTGCCGTCGGCGACGATCACCTGGCCGACGCCCTGCGCCAATACGTCGCGGACGACGGGGCCGATGGCCTCCGCCTCGTTCCAGGTCGGGATCACCACGGCGACGCGGATCAGGTCTCCCGAAATCACAGGCTCCAGCGCAGGCCGCAACCCTGACAGGGTTTGGGCGGCGCGTCGCTGACCAGGGCCGTGCGAAAACCCTGGTAGGCGGGGCTGTTCCAGATCTCCATCAGGTCCTGCTGGCTGGCGTTGCCCAGGGTGTAGTTCTCGTAGCCGCGGGCGCTGAACGGGGCGATGCAGCAGGGCAGGGCAGTGCCGTGGGCGGTGAAGTACATCAGCGACCAGGGGCGCCGGCAGGTGGCCCAGGGCTTCTCGTCGGCCTGCTTCTTCAGGCTCAGGCCGGGTTCGGTGGCGCCGCTGGCGTCCAGCGTCACGCCCATCGTCGCGCCCAGCGCGGCGGCTTCGGCGATGATCGCCTCCTCCTCGGCGCGGGTGCTCTCGAACAGGCTGCTGTCCGGCCGCGCCATGCCGAACCCGGCGTCGTCGAACACCAGGCGCTGCAGGTGCACCTGCGTCACGCCGATGCGCGCCGCCAGGCGGACGAAGCCGGGAAGCTGATCGACCGTCTCCTTCAGGCCGGTCAGCCACAGCGACACGACGGGCTTCTGCGCGCCGATGGCGGCCTGCAGGTTGGTGAAGGCCGCCACGTTGCGGACGATGCGGTCGAACATGTCCTTGCCGCGGACCTTCAGGAAGGTCGCGGCCTCGGCGGCGTCCAGGCTGACCCGCAGCTCATCGAGGCCGGTGTCGATGATCTCCCGGTGCTTGCGCGGGTGCAGCAGGGTGCCGTTGGTGTTGAACAGCACGTGCGTGCGGCGCCCGGGCTGCTTCAGGTGGCGGATCATGTCGGGCAGGTGCTTCACCAACATGGGCTCGCCGACCCCGTGCAGCACGACGCGGGCGACGTTCGGGACCTGATCGACGATGCGTCGGAACAGCTCCATGCTGAGGTCGGCGGGCGGTTCCAGCGCCTCGAAGGTGCGGGGGCAGGTCTCGCACAGCAGGTTGCAGCGGTTGGTGACCTCCAGATACAGGCACACCGGCGGGCTGGCGGCGACGCT
The DNA here is from genome assembly GCA_043740535.1 of Rhodospirillales bacterium. Lineage (GTDB taxonomy): Bacteria > Pseudomonadota > Alphaproteobacteria > Acetobacterales > Acetobacteraceae > JBBROS01. Next base: position 2,582 of record JAYUCA010000085.1, read on the forward strand.
GTCCCGCGCCGAGACGCTTTCGAAGTAGCGGCCAGGGTCCAGGGCGGACGTGCCGATGTTCTGGTCGGGCATCAGTGGCCTCCGTTGGCGAACAGCGCCGGGGGCGGCATGCGCCGCCGGGCCAGCAGGTCGATGGCGAGCAAGGGGAGCGAGGGCAGGACCACCAGCGCCGGCCACAGCACGGTGTCGCGGCTGTGGTCCAGGTACAGCAGCGGGGCGGCGACCGTGGGCCACAGGGCGGCGCCGGCCGGGAGCAGCGCCGCCGGCAGCACCAGCATCGCCAGGTACCAGGGATAATGCGGCGAGAGCAGCACGAGCAGCGCGCCCGACAGCAGCAGCGCGTCCCGGGCGATGACCTGGGTGCGGGCGGAGGGGGCGGCGGGGAAAGGCTGCCGGACCGTCCACAGCGCAAGCGCCGCAAGCCCGGCCAGGGCGGCCATCACATAGGCAGGACCGGACCACGCCGGCAGCGGCCCGGCGAGCCGCACCAGGCGAAGCAGCAGGAAGCCGCCGCCATCCCCAAGCTGCTCCTCGGCCGCATAGCCCGGCAAGTATCCGAACACCCGCAGCCCGGCGCCCGCATAGCAGGCGTAACCCGCCAGGATGACAGCTGCGGCGGCCGCCGGGGTGCGCCAGTTCCACCGCCGCCACAGCGCGGGGAACAGGGCGGCCGGCAGGAACTTCGTCAGCACCGCCAGGCCGAGCAGCGCGCCGGCCCAGGCAGGGCGGACCCGCGCGGCGGCATACAGCGCGAGCGCGGAGAACGCGACGGCGGCAGCGTCGATGTGGCCGCCGCCGGCAAGCTCCCAGACGATCAACGGGTTCCATGCCCAGACGACGACCTGTGCCGACGGGCGTCCGGCGGCGCGCAGCAGCACCAGGATCACCGCCGTCGTGACCAGGTCGAACCCCAGCATCGCGGCCTTGACCGTCCAGATGCCGGGCGCCGTCAGGCCGATGGCCGCGAAGATGGCCTGGGCGGCGGGCGGGTAGATGGTGGGGGCGGTCTCGGCGCGGTTGATGTTGCGGAAGATGGCGGTGGCGCCGCCGCCGCCGTCGCGGAGGGCAGACAGGGCCGGGTCGGCCGGGACATGCAGATAGGGGTTGATGCCGGCGGCCTGCACGCGGCCGTCCCAGACGTAGCGGTAGAGATCGGTCGACATCACCGGCGGCTGCACCAGCACGACCAGACGGGCAGCCAGGCCGATCACGACGATGAACGGCAGCGCCCAGCCGGGCATCCGGCGCCTGCGGATCGCCGTCACGGCAATCAGGTAGGCCACGCCGGCCAGGGCGGCGCAGGCGACCCATCGGTAGGCGTTCTCGTCATACAGCCCGCCGAAGCTGCCGGGCGGATTGACCGCGACGCCCGCGGCGATGCTGGCGACGAAGCCTGCCCCGGCAGCCAGCAGGATCCCGGGCGCAGACACTATCCGGCCATCTCGGACAGGCGTTGCGCCAGGCGCAGCGTGTCGAGGACCGCTGCCGTGCGGGGGGCCGCGTAGGCCCGGGGGTCGCCACGGACCTCGCGCGCCAGCCGGACGAGGGCGGGCGGGTCGTCGATGTCATACCACGCGTCCAGCTCGGCCAGGCGCAGACCGGCTTCATGGATGCGCGCGCGCGTCTCGGCCGCAACGGAAGCGGTGCTCCACGCGATGCGGGCGAAGGGGGCCGCATGGGGCGCCGCCAGGCCGAGCAGATAGTAGCCGCCGTCATCCGCAGGGCCCAGCACGGCGTCCGCGGCGCCGTCGAGCAGCAGGCGGGCGGCGCGCACCAGCAGGGCGGTGGGCAGCGTGGGGCTGTCGGCGCCCAGCACGCACACGGCGGGGTGCCCGCGGGCGAGCAAGGTGCGC
>JAYUCA010000086.1:0-8562 GCA_043740535.1 Rhodospirillales bacterium
GATCGCTTCTGGTAGACGAAGCGATCAAGCTCTAGTGTATTGATGAAGAACGCGGAACCTCGTTTCAGGTCCAAGCAACCTGAAACGATACCGCTCTAATGCGCGTGTGCGGCGGTGCGGGGCATCGTGGCGCCGATGGGGCCGACAGGGGCTTCGACGTGGCGTTCGCCGGCCTTCTGGAAGGTCAGCGTCAGCGGCACGGTCTCGCCGGGCTTCAGGGGCGCCTTCAGGCCTTGCAGCATCAGGTGTGGCGACCCGGGGGCCAGCTTGACGGTGGCCCCGGCCGGCACGTCGATGCCGTCGAGCTGGCGCATGCGCATGACGGCGCCGTCCATCGTCATCGTGTGCAACCCGACCGAGGCAGCGCGTGGCGAGCGGACGGACAGCAGCCGGTCCGGGGCGTCGCCGCCGTGGATGGTGAGGTATGCGGCGCCGGGGCCGGCGCCCGCGGTGGCGCGGCTGAAGGCGTCGGCGACGGTGAGGTCTGCGGCCTGGGCGGCGATGGAGGTGAGGGACAGGATTGCGATCAGTGCGTGTTTCATGGATGGGACGTGGTCTTTCGGGGTGGTGGAATGCAAGGGAGGGCATTCCACCCTACGCGACCGGGGTCTATGTCGCGCGCTTTATGCCGTTGAACAGGATCAGACCCTTTGGCAGGTCGACGAGGTTCGCCTTGAACGCCGTCGGCTGGTAATAAAGGCCGAGCGGGAGATACGGCACGTCGAGCATCGCCTGGGTCTGGAACCTGCGGGCGATCGCCTTCTGCGCCCCTGGGTCCTCGGTGGCCAGCCACTCGTCGCGGATCGCCTCCAGCCTGGGCAGTTCCGGCCAGCCGTTATAGGCGCCCTGGCCGTTGCCGCGGGCCAACTGGTGCATGCCGGGGTTGCTCATGTCGTAGCCGCCGGAGAACGCCGAGAACATGTGCCAGCCGCCCTTGTCCGGCGGCTGGCGGCTGACGCTGCGCTGCACGGTCGTGCCCCAGTCGGTCGCGATCACATCGAGGTTCATGCCCAGCTTGCGCAGCATGTCGGCGCCCACCTCGGCGATGGCGTTGATGCGCGGCACGTCGGTCGGCTCCAGGTAGACGATCTTCTCCCCCTTGTAGCCGGCTGCTTCGAGTTCCTTCCTGAGGGCGGCGATGTCGTGCTTGCCGCTCAGAGCCTCCATCCCTGCATCATTGGCGAGCGGGGTGTTGCTGGTGAAGATGCCGCAGTTCGTGTCGACCGGGGCGTTGCCGCCCACGACGGCCTGCATGAATTCCTGCTGGTTGACCGCCTTCAGGATGACCTGGCGGATCCTGGGGTTGTCGAAGGGCGGGAACGTCTGGTTGAAGCGCAGGAAGCCGATGAGACCCTTGGATTCCGCGACCTCCAGCCGGATGGCGCGGTTCGCCTTCAACGACGGCACCAGGTCCATCAGCGGCTGTTCGACCCAATCGACCTCGCCGGCCTTCAGCGCTGCCACCTGGGTTGCGGCGTCGGGGGTCGTGATCCACTCCACGCGGTCGAAATGCGCCACCCTTGGCCCGGCGCAGAAGCTGGGCGTGCCCTGGCGCGGCACATAGCCCTCGAACCTCGCGTAGTGGTTGCGGGCGCCGGGCACCCGCTCGTTGGCGAGGTAGCGGAACGGGCCGCTGCCGACCATCTCGGTGAGGCGCGCGGTGGCCGGGGTCTTGGCCAGGCGCTCCGGCATGATGACGGCCATCGTGTTGGTGGGGTGGGCCAGGGCTGCCGGCAGCAGATGGAAGCGCCGCTTCAGCCGGAACCGGATCACGGCGTCGCTGGGGGCCGAGACCTCGTCGGTTGCCAAAGCGAGGGCCTGACCGAAGGCGTCGTTGACCCACCAGCGCTGGATGCTGGCGACCGCGTCGCGCGCCAGCACGGGGGTTCCGTCGTGGAATTTGAGGCCTTCGCGCAGCGTCAGCGTCCAGGTCAGGCCGTCCTCGGACGTGCTGTGGCCGGACAGCATCTGGTGCTGCACGGCGCCGGCCTCGTCCATCGCGAAAAGCGTGTCGAACACCATCATCACGTGGTTGCGGGTGACGAAGGCGGAGACTGCCGGGTCGAGCAGGGCAAGGTCCGCGTAGGGGATGAACTTCAGCGTGGTGGCGGATTGCGCGCGCACCAGGGCAGGCCGGGCCAAGGCGGCCGCACCTGCCAGACCGGCCGCCAGAAGGCTTCGGCGTTGCATCATGTCGTCTCCGTTCCTGTTGCATGGACGTGGTTTCACGCGGGAGACTTGCAATCCGCATGCCGGACATCGTGGCGTCGAGCGGGCGGCGCCGGCTTGCGACAGGTTTGGTTAAAGCAACCTGAATAAAAACTCACACTTCAGGACGGGGCTGCGGACGCAAACCGCCCTAGATAAAGACTACGCTGCCTGGAAGAGACTGGGATGTCAGAAACCACCGCCTTCGTTCCCATTCCCGCACGGCCAGTATTTGCGCCGCCCACCGCCCGGGCGCGCACATTGGTCCGCCGCAACGTCAAGATCGGCGCCGCGCTGGCGCTGCTTGGCGCCGGCGGCTACGCGACCGTGTCCGGCATGGGTTATGTCGCGTCGGACAACGCCGTCGTGTCGGCCTACACCGTGTCGCTTCGCACCCCCATCGCCGGCTACCTCTCCGGGCTGCGGGCGAAGGTCGGCGACACGGTGTCGGCCGGCACGGTGCTGGGCCGGCTGATGGAGCCGCGGGTCGATGACCAGCGGCTGAACGACCTGTCCAGCCAGCAGGCCCGGCTGCAGTCCGACAGCCGGGCGTTCGAGGCGCAGCGCGCGGACCTCGCCGGCCAGCGGACGGCGCTGCTGCAACGGGCAGCGGACCGCAACCAGTCGCAGGTCGAGTACCTCGCCTTGCAGGCCGCCGAGGCGGAGCGGCAGATGCAGGCGCGCATCGCGACGCGCGAGTTCGCGCATCGGGACCTGGACCGCAAGGCGAGCCTGGGCCGCACCGGCGACTCGCCGGCCACCGACGTGGACCGCGCCCGGACCTTCGCCGACCAGTCGGACCGGGAGGCGGAGGCGGTGCTGGCGCGGCTAGCCTATCTTCGCATCCAGACGGAATCGGCGCGGAACGGGCGGCTGCTGGAAAGCGGCTCCAACGATGTCGCGTACAGCAGCCAGCGCGCCGACGAGATCGCCATCCGGCTCGCCGAGATCGACCGTGAGGTCGCGCACCTGGCCGGGCTGCAGACCGAGGCCGCGTCCCGGCTGAGCGCCGAGCGGCGCCGGATCGAGCTGCTGCGCGAGGCGGCGCTGGTGGCGCCCTCGGCCGGCATGATCTGGAAGCTGGGCGCGTCCGAGGGCGAGCGCCTGGCGCCCGGCGACACCGCGGCCGAGCTGGTGGACTGCACCACCAGCTTCATCGTGGCGGCCATCCCGCAGGACCGCTACCCGGATATCGAGATCGGCGGGGAGGCGCGGGTGCGGCTTTCGGGCGAGAACGCCGACCGCATCGGCCGCGTCATCTCGGTGACCGGCGAGGCGACGCTTGCCAACGACCGCAACCTGGCTGCGGCGCCGCTGGCGCTGCACGCGGCGTCGGCCACGGCGCGGATCGAGGTGCCGGCGTCGATGAACACGGCCGGGTCGTGCCTGGTGGGCCGGACCGCGCGGGTGCTGATGCCCACGTCGCCGGGCAGCGGGCTGCTGGCCCGGCTCGGGCGGCGCTTCTTCTGAGACGGGCGGCGTGAGCCCCTTCGACACCGAGTCGTGGGCGCCGCTGCTGCTGGCGGTCGCGGCGCCGTTCGTGCTGCTGGCGGTGCTGGGGCCGCAGTCGCGGTTCGCGCGGGCGGCCGCGTCGATCACGTGCGTGGTCTGCGGCGTGCGCTACCTCTGGTGGCGCTGGACCTGGTCGATGCCGTCGGGCCAGGAGGACTGGCAGCAGGCCTGGGCGTGGGTGTTCCTGGTGTTCGAGACGCTGACCGTGATCAGCTCGTTGTCGGTGTATGCCTTCATGTCGCGCAGCAGGGACCGCTCGCCCGAGGTGAACGGGCGCGCGCATTCGCCGCTGCTGCGTGCGCCGGTCGACGTGTTCATCGCGACCTTCAACGAGGACCGCATCATCCTCGAGCGCACCATCCTGGGGGCTGTCAACGTCGATCATCCCGACCTGCGGGTATGGGTGCTGGACGACGGCGCGCGGCCCTGGGTACGGGATCTGGCCGAGAGCCTGGGCGCGCACTACCGCTGCCGCGTCAACGGCGCGCACGCGAAGGCGGGCAACGTGAACAACGGCCTGCACCAGGCGCTGTCGACGGGCCGCCGCCCCGCGTTCATCCTGCTGCTGGACGCCGATTTCGTGGCGGGGCGGCGCATCCTGGAACGCACCCTGCCGCTGTTCGAAGACGCCGATGTCGGCATCGTGCAGACGCCGCAGCATTTCTTCAACCCGGACCCGATCCAGACCAACCTGCTGTGCGGCCAGGGGTGGCCCGACGAGCAGCGCTTCTTCTTCAACCACCTGCAGCCGTCCAAGGACGCCTGGGGGGCCGCGTTCTGCTGCGGCACCTCGGCGGTGTTCCGGGTCGAGGCGCTGGAGCGCTGCGGCGGCATGCCGACGGCGACGGTGACGGAAGACATGCTGACGACGTTCCGGATGCTGGAAGAGGGCTACCGGACGGTGTTCCTGAACGAGGCGCTCAGCCTTGGCCTGGCGCCGGAGGGGCTACAGGAATACATCTCCCAACGGTCCCGCTGGTGCCTGGGCGCGATCCAGCAGCTTCGCACGCGATGGAGCTTCGTGGGTTCGGCGAAGATGGGTCTCGTGAACCGGATATCGGCGCTGGACGGGCTGCTGTTCTGGGTGGCGAGCTTCGCGTTCAAGCTGATGATGGTGTCGGCGCCGATGATCTACTGGTGGACCGGGACCGCCGTGATCGACAGCACCGTCGATGACATGCTGTTCTGGCTGCTGCCGTATCTGGCCTGCGGCATGCTGTTCACCGGCATCCTGGCGCGGAACACGGTTTTCCCGATCATGACCGACGTGACGCAGCTTCTGGCGGCGCCGGCGATCGTCCGCACCGTGGCGGTCGGGCTGGTGCGGCCCTGGGGGCATCCGTTCAAGGTGACGGCCAAGGGGATCAGCACGGACCGTGTGACGGTGCAATGGAGCGTGCTGGCGCCGTTCGCGTTCGTGGCGGTGGGCACGGTGCTGGGCATGCTGCTGAACATGTCGCCGTACAGCCCGCTGAACGGCACGCCCGGTTATGGGATCAACGTGTTCTGGTCGATCTTCAACGTCGCCGTGCTGACGATCGCCTGCGCGGTGTGCGTCGAGGCGCCGAAGCGCCGGCAGGACGAGCGCTTCACCTCGGGCGAGCTGCTGACGGTCGTGCTGCCGGGCGAAGGCGGGCGCCAGTGCTCGGTGCTGGACCTGTCGCAGGGCGGCGCGCGGCTGGGCTGCGTGGGGGGCTGGGCCGACGGGCTGACCACCGGCGAGCTGCTGCTGGAGCGGGGCGCGATCCGCGTGGCCTTCGACGTGGTGCGGATGCGGCCGGACGGCACGCTGGGCGTGCGTTTCGTGCACGACGAGGCGACGCACCGCGCGCTGTCCCGCGTGCTGTTCGGCGGGGGCTACAGCAACGAGGTGACGCAGGTGGACGTGACCGGGACGCTGTGGAACGCGGCGCGGCGGGTATTCGGGTAGGTCTGTCCAGTGGTGGAATGAGGGCATTCCACCCTACGAGCATGACTTTCTCCCACCGCCGTCATCGCGAGCCGCTTGGCGAAGCGGTCCAGGCGTGGCCACATGCACCGCGTTCGGCCCCTGGATCGCCACGCCGCAAGGGCGGCTCGCGATGACGGGTCATGATGCGAACGCCTTGGGATTGAGTCATCATCCCGCCAAGCGCAGCAGGCGCAGGGCGGCGCCGTCCGGGCCGGGGCGGCGCGCCAGCCAGGCGTCCAGGCCGAGGCTGCGGCCGGCGTGGTCCATCAGGAAGAACAGGTGGACCATGGCCAGGAACAGGTAGTTCCACGGCCATTCCGCGTCGTTCCGATACAGCCCGATCCACAGGTTGACCATGAACAGCGCGCCGACGACGCCCGCGAGCCGGACGGCGACGCCGAGCATCAGGGCCACGGCGAGAGCCGTCTCCGTCAGCCATACCAGAGGGTCGAGCAGGTCGATGTGGGGCAGCAACACGTCTTTCACCAGCGCGGCGTGCCACGCATAGGCCGAGTGCTCGACGAGCTGCCCGGTCCAATACTGGAAGCCGCCTGCGACGGGCAGCGGCAGCTTCCATAGGGAACCCTGGAACCACATGGTGCCGATCAGCAACCGGAACAGCCAGATCGAGACGTGCCGGGCGGAGCGTTGCGCCGGGTCGTGGGAGAGGTTATGCGCCGCGATGGCGACGCTGCCGGCAAGCAGGGCCGCGTAGCCCAGGACCAGGATGTATTTGGCGGGGCCGAGCGCGTCGTGGTCGGGCGTGTCGCCGATCAGGAAGTGCAGGCTGTCGGTGATGGGCGTGATGCGCATGGGGGGTTCCTTGGACGAACGAGTGGGGGCAGGTTTATCGGTGCGGGCGGCGCGGGACTGGCAGGCGCCGTCGGTGTTCCAGCCGGAGAACCTGCTGCGGGAGGCGCGGCGGCAGCGGGGCCTGCCGGACGTGCCGGTGCCCGAGGTGTGCCTGTTGGACCCGGACGGCGACATCGTGCGGCAGATCCGCAAGGACGGGCGGGCGCGGCCCAGTCCGGGCTGGGCCTGTTACCATACCACGCTGGACGAGTTCGAGCATGACGGCGAGCGCATCGGCGTGCTGGGCTGCGCGGTGGGGGCGTCGTTCGCGGTGCTGGTGGCCGAGCAGTTGTTCGTCTCCGGTTGCCGGTTCCTGATCAGCGTGACATCGGCCGGGCAGATCGTGGCGAGCGGGCCGCCGCCCTATTTCGTGCTGATCGACGCGGCGTTGCGCGACGAGGGCACGAGCGACCATTATCTGCCGCCCGGCGCCGTGGCCACCGCCGATCCTGGCCTGGCGGACGCGGTGTTCGCCGGGCTGCGGGGGGCGGCCGTGACGGTGCACCGCGGCACGAGCTGGACGACGGACGCGCCGTACCGGGAGACGGAGGCCGAGATTGCCGCGGCGCGGGCGCAGGGGGTGCTGGCGGTCGAGATGGAGGCGGCGGCGCTGTATGCGTTCGCCACGGCGCGGCGGCGGGCGGTGCTGTGCTTCGCGCACGTGACGAACACGATGGCGACGGCGGGGGACGATTTCGAGAAGGGCGAGGACGCGGGTTCGCGGGATTCGATTGCGGTGGCTGCGGCTGCGGCGCGGGCGTGGCGGCGGATGGGGGCTTATACCAGCGGCACAAAGCCATGACCGGGGTCCTTCTCTGTCATTGCGAGCTGCTGCGAAGCAATCCACGCTGGCCGGGCGCGGCACTCGTGGCCCCTGGATCGCTTCGCAAGAGCTCGCGATGACGAGTGATTCCTTCTTTCTTTTGTCCTACACCGCCAGATAGGCCTGGCGGGCCGCTGCGTCGGCCTGGAGTTCCGCCATCGTGCCGGTCCAGGCGACGCGGCCGCCTTCCAGCACGGCGGCGCGGTCGGCGACGCGGGCGGCGAAGTGCAGGTTCTGTTCGGCCAGCAGCACGGTGACGCCCTCGGCCTTCAGGGCCAGGATCGCCGTGGCCATCTGCTCGACGATGACCGGGGCCAGGCCCTCGCTGGGTTCGTCCAGCAGCACCAGGCGCGGGTTGCCCATCAGGGTGCGGGCGATGGTCAGCATCTGCTGCTCGCCGCCGCTCATGCGGCCGCCGGGCCGGGTGCGCATGGCGCCGAGGTTGGGGAACAGCGCGAACAGGCGCTGCGGCGTCCAGGGCGCCAGGGGCGGGCGGGGCTGCTGGCGGCCGACCTCGAGGTTCTCCATCACCGTCAGGTCGGCGAAGATGCGGCGGTCTTCCGGCACGTAGCCCAGGCCCGCGCGGGCGATGCGGTGCGGTTCCCACCCCGCCACGTCGTGCCCGGCGAAGCGGATGGCGCCGCGGGCGGGGCGAACCAGGCCGATCAGGGACTTGAACGTCGTGCTTTTGCCGGCGCCGTTGCGGCCGAGCAGGACCAGCACCTCGCCCTGGGACACATCGAAGCCGACGCCGTGCAGGATGTGGGCGCGGCCGTAATAGCTGTCGAGGCCGTCGACCTGCAGCATGTCAGTGGCCGCCGCTGGTGGCGCCGGCGCCCAGGTAGACTTCGCGCACGCGGGGGTCGGCGCGGATGGCGGCCGGCGGGCCTTCGGCGATCAGCTGGCCGCGGTTCAGCACCAGGATGCGGTCGCTGACGCCGAAGACGACGTCCATGTCGTGCTCGGTGAACAGCACGGCCAGGCCGCGCTGGGTGGCGAGACGCCGGGTCAATGCCATCAGCGCGGTGCGTTCGGCGGGCGCCATGCCGGCGGTGGGCTCGTCCATCAGCAGCAGCCGGGGCGCGTTGGACAGGGCGACGGCCAGTTCGAGGCGTTTCAGGTCGCCGTAGGCCAGGATGCCGGCGCCGCGCCCGGCCTGTGCTTCGAGGCCGACCTGGGCCAGCAGGGCGTCGGCCTCGGGGGCGAACATGCGGCC
>JAYUCA010000087.1:0-2705 GCA_043740535.1 Rhodospirillales bacterium
GATCGCTTCTGGTAGACGAAGCGATCAAGCTCTAGTGTATTGATGAAGAACGCGGAACCTCGTTTCAGGTCCAAGCAACCTGAAACGATACCGCTCTAACCCGGCAGCCCCCCCGATGGATGCCTCCTCGCGTTGGGAAAGATGGCCTGCGGTTGTCCCGACCTGTGCATTGGTTGGTGGAATGCGAAGGACATTCCACCCTACGGCCTTTCGAGGGTCAGGACTTCAGTGCGCTGGTATAACGTCCCGGCGCAGGGCGGCCGGGGCTGGCCGGCTGAACACCAGCCTCAGAGCGTCCTGTGCGTCATGCTGGATCTCCCGCAGGTGCGCCTCGCTCTGAAAGCTCTCGGCATAGACCTTGATGACATCCTCCGTGCCCGACGGCCGAACTGCGAACCAGCCGTGTTCGGCCGATACCTTCACCCCGCCGATCAGGGCGCCGTTGCCCGGGGCCGCCGTCATCGTGGCCTGCACCGCCTCGCCAGCCAGCTCGGCCACCCCGATCCCTTCGGGCGTGAGCGCCTTCAGCCGCACCCGCTCATCCGCCGTGGCAGGCGTGTCGATGCGCTCGTACCAGGATGGTCCCAGGTCGTTCGCGATGCGGTCATACGCGGCGGCAGGCGTTGTCCCGGTCCGCGCCGTGATCTCCGCCGCCAGAAGGCCGACGATCATTCCGTCCTTGTCGGTCGTCCACGCCGAGCCGTCCCGCCGCAGGAAGCTCGCCCCGCCGCTTTCCTCTCCGGCGAAGCCCAGTGCGCCGTCGTGCAAGCCCGTGGCGAACCATTTGAACCCGACCGGCACTTCGAACACCGCGCGGCTCAGCCGTGCGGCGACGCGGTCGATGATGCCGCTGCTGACCACGGTTTTGCCGACCGCCGCAGCCGGGGCCCATGCGGGGCGGTTGGCGAACAGGTAGTCGATGCCAGCCGCGAGCACGTGGTTGGGGTTCATCAGGCCGCTTGCCCCGGCCACAATGCCATGCCGGTCCGCGTCGGTGTCGTTGGCGAAGGCGATGTCGAACCTGCCGCCCACGGCGACCAGCCGGGTCATGGCATAACGGGAGGAGCAGTCCATCCGGATTTGGCCGTCCCAGTCGGCGGCCACGAACCGGAACGTGGGGTCCAACCCGTCGCTGACGACGGTCGCGGCGATGCCGTAGCGCGCGATGATGGGCGGCCAGAACCCGAGGGCGGCGCCACCCAGGGGGTCGATGCCGATACGCACGCCGGACGAGCGGATGATGTCCATGTCGACGACCTGGGCCAGGTCCCCGACGTAAGGGCCGATGTAATCGTGGCGGTGGATCAGCGCGGACTTCAGCGCGCGCAGGAGCGGCATCCGCCTGACCCCGCCGAGGCCTGCCTTCAGCAACGCGTTGGCTTCCCGCTCGATGCCGCCCGTGACGCCCACGTCGGCCGGGCCGCCATTGGGCGGGTTGTACTTGAAGCCGCCGGCCTCAGGCGGGTTGTGCGACGGCGTGAGGACGACCCCGTCGGACAATCCCGTCCGGCGGCCGCGGTTGTAGGTCAGGATGGCGTGCGAGATGACCGGGGTGGGCGTGTAGCCGTCATGTTCATCGATGAACGCTTCAACCCCGTTGGCGGCGAACACTTCCAGCGCGGTGGCCAAGGCAGGGCGGGACAGGGCGTGCGTGTCGATGCCGATGAACAGCGGTCCGTCCACGCCCGCCGCGCGGCGATGGCTGCAGATCGCCTGGCTGATCGCCAGGATGTGCGCCTCGTTGAACGTCCCGTCGAACGAGGACCCGCGATGGCCCGATGTGCCGAAGGCGACGCGCTGCGCAGGGTCCGCCGGGTCGGGCACGACGCTGAAGTATGCGGTGATGAGGCGCGGCACATCCACCAGCGCAGAGGCAGGCAGCAGCGTGCCGGCAAGTGGGCTGATGGTCATGGACCGTCCGTGCCGCCGAGCGTCGCCTCGATCAGGTGCGTGCGGCCGTCATCGAGCAACGCGACCGGTCCCGGCTGCAGGTCCGCGCCGTCCATCCGGATCGAGCCCACGCCGCGGCACACGTGGTTCGGGTTGCCGACCACAACGCGATACCGGGCGGAGCGCCAACCGATCGTCGCCTCGAAGCCTGGCCACGCTCGGGGGATGCAGGGATCGACGTGCAGCCTGGCGCCACGGATGCGAAGGCCCAGGATGCCCTCGATGCCGGCCCGCTGCATCCACCCGGCCGAACCCGTGTACCAGGACCAGCCGCCGCGGCCGACGTGGGGGGCGACGGAATACACGTCCGCGACGACCACATAAGGTTCGACCTTGGACCGGTCGGCATCGGATTGCGTCAGGGCGCGACGGACAGGGTTGAGCAGGCCGAACAGCATCGCAGCCTGGTCGCCGTCGCCCAGCGATGTGGTCGCCAGCACCGCCCAGGCGGCGGCGTGGGTGTATTGGCCACCATTCTCCCGCAGGCCCGGCGGGTAGCCCTTGATGTAGCCTGGGTCGTGCGGCGTCCGGTCGAATGGCGGCGCCAGGACCAGCATCAACCCGTCGTCGGGCCGCACCAGTTCCCGGCCCAGCGAGGCCATCGCCGCCGCCGCCCGGTCCCGCGGGGCCACGCCTGACAGGACAGCCCAGGACTGTGCGATCGAATCGATCCGGCATTCGGCATCGGTGCGCGAACCCAGCGGGGTGCCGTCGTCATAATAGGCGCGCAGATACCACCCGCCATCCCAGGTCGC
>JAYUCA010000088.1:0-12774 GCA_043740535.1 Rhodospirillales bacterium
GGCACCACCACCTTGAATCGACTCGCCCGTTACCGTGTCAATAGGCTTTCTCGCAGCCCCGCTGGGATATCAGCTAAAGGTGGGTTGAGCAGTTACCGCTGAATTCCTGAATTCAGTTTCCAACGCCTTCAGGGCTAGTAGATTATCCCCGTAGATTAACCGATTATCGAATATATCCTTTGCACCGGCTGGGAGCGCGTAAGATTTGCTTCCGTCCTCAAGAAGGATACGAGGCTCCAATCGAGGCCGGTCGTTCTTCCCGATCCACGTCAGCTCCAACCGCTGCTTTGTACTGCTCACGCGACCTCCCAACGGATCGTAAACACCGGCTCGATCGTCGGCGCGATCGCCAAACTCGCCTGCACCTGGTCAAGGATGTCCTCGATCTCCCTCTGCAATGCCCGTTTCCGCTCGAATCGGGCAAGCATCAGTTCGTCCCTTCTGCCTTCCAGCTTCTTGATCCCCCGCTGCTCTTCGACCTTGGCCGCGACCGCCAGGCCGCCAGCAGCGCGTAAAGCCTTCCGCCGCGCCTTGACCTCAGCCTCCAATGACTTGATCTCGGCGTCTGCCGCCCGCTCCATGTCTTCGGCATAGGCGTCGAGCTTCCCGGTCTCCTGGTCCATCCAGGTGCCGTTTGCCGCCTCGGCTTCGGTAAGCCTCTCTTCTCGCAGCGCACCAGCCGCTCTCTCTAGCGCCTCGGTCGGGAGTTCGGCTCCCAGCTCCAGGCGGGTTGTTCCGGGGACGAGGAACAGTCGATCGAGTGTCGCCTCCGGGAGGGCGTGACCAGCGTCAGCTATTGCGGCCAGCAGAAGATGGGTGGCCGTCTCGCCCGCCGCCTTCACGGTCAGTCGGATGATGCGCAGCCACCCGGCCTGGCCCCGGAGGGCCTCCACATCGGAGAGCCGGCCGCCAGTGTAGGCCTGGGTGTCGAAGCGAAGGGTGGCCAGAGGCAGGCTGCGCGCCCGCGCGGCATCCACGAGTTGCATGGCCAAATTGCCCTCGGCAAGCCGGAAGAACTGCCAGTTCTGCTCATCGGCGAGGGGCCATTCCGTCGTCCAGGTGCGGCCGTCATGGTCGAACCGTCGAGGTGCCTCGGGATGAAAGCGCGCGCCGGGCAATTCGGCCCGGGCTACGGTGAGCAACCGCTGCTCAAAAGCTCCCATGACGTCGGCGAGTGTGCCCTTCCGGGTTTTCAGCCGTCGGACCACATCCTCGTCCACGCGATCCAGCAGCCGCTTGCGCGCATCGAGCACGGCAGTGTCGATGTCCGTCTGCAAGTCGGTTTGCAGCCTGTCGAACTCCTCGTTGATCTCGGTTTCGGAACGGGCGGACTGCACGATCTCCAGCACCCGGCGTTCAAAGTCGACGCCGCTCTCGATGGCCCCCAGCACCTCGTCGCTGGCGCCGAACACGCCGTCGAACAACTTGAATTTCTGATCAAGGAGCTGGAAGATGCGCCGCTCGGCCTGGTTCTTGTCGTTGATGAAGTTGACGACGGTCACGTCGATCTTCTGGCCGTAGCGATGGCAGCGGCCTATGCGCTGCTCCACGCGCTGGGGATTCCAAGGAAGATCGAAGTTCACCAGCAGCGAGCAGAATTGCAGGTTGATGCCTTCGGCGCCGGATTCGGTTGCGATCAGGATGCACTTGCGGTTCCGGAAGGCATCGACGATCGCTGCCTTCATGTCGGAGCTGGGCGAGCCGGACACGGCGTCCGTTCCCTGATTCCGGGCCAGCCAGTCGGCGTAGATCGCCTGGCTTTCGGCGTCCTTGTTGGAACCGTTCAACAAGGCGATCTGCCCGGCGTAACCGCGGGCGGCAAGTAGCTCGGCAAGGTAGCCCTGCGTGCGGACGGATTCGGTGAAGATCACGGCCTTGCGGTCACCGCCGCGCTCAACGATCTGCTCCAGCATCTCCGGAAGCTTGGCGATCAGGTTCTCTCCCTTGGCATTGATGGGGATGCGAAGCGCCAGGTCACGGTAGCCCGTCAGCTCCTCGATCTCCGCTTTCAGCTTCGCGGAGTCGATCGGCGCGTCTGCCTTACCCTCGTCCTCCTCGCCCTCCCACTCCTCGGCGTCTTCCTCCGCGGTGTCGAGGTCGGCGACGTCGTCCAGCGTTGGCAACTCGATGCGATCCAGTCGATCGATGATTTTTGTCAAAGTCTGGGCGACGGCGAAGGTGGAGGAGCCGAGAATCTTTCGCACAATCAGGGTGACGAGCTGATTCGGTCGGCCGCCGAACGCGATGGTGTCCTTTCGCTGCAAGTAGGCGGATAGCCCCATGTAGAGCCGGAACTCGTCGTCGCTCGGCTCGAAGCGGAACGTCGCTGGGATGCGCCGGGTGAAGTTGATCAGCCCGGCTTCCTGGACGGTGCGCCGGAGTGTGCGATGACAGACGGGCTTCAAACGCTGCCTAAGGATCAGCAAGTTGTCTGGGCTGGGAGCAGCGCCGCCATAGAGGGTGCGAAAGCTTGCCTCATCCCCGAATAGGCGTTCGTCGATGATGGAAGCGAGGCCATACAGCTCCATCAGTGAGTTCTGGAGTGGCGTGGCTGTCAGCAACAGCTTGAATCGGCCGCGGACCGCGTCGCGCAACGCCTTTGCCCGTGCCGCTGTCCCCTTGCGATAAACGTTCCGGAGCCGATGCGCTTCGTCGAAGACGATCAGATCCCAACCGATGCGTTTGATGTCGTCGGCACGGCGGGCGGCGAATTCGTAGGAGGTGATGACGATCCGGTCCGTCGTGTCCAACGGCGCGCGGCGCCCGGCCTTGACCTGCTCGCGATAGGATTTCGCCTCGACGATGACGGAAGGGAGGGAGAACTTGTCTTGCAGTTCCTGCGACCATTGCTTCCGCAAGCTGGCCGGAACAATCAGCAGGATGCGCCGGCGGTGTTCCGCCCAACGCTGCGCGATAACAAGGCTGGCCTCGATCGTCTTACCAAGGCCGACCTCGTCCGCGAGGATCACGCCCTTGGAGATCGGCGACGCAAGCGCGAACAATGCAGCATCGACCTGGTGGGGGTTGAGATCGACCCGCGCCGTCGAGAGAGACTTCGCGAAGCCGTCGTCGGTCGGACCTTCAAGGGTCAGACGGTGTGCCAGATACTGGCTGTGGTAGGGAGTGAACATCGGCCTCAGAAGCCCGACAGCTGGTCTGACGGCATCTACGACTTGTCCAGCCTGAGTGGGGTTGCCCCGACTGGCATTCGCAGAAAGACAAACGGCTGAAGTCGCACGACCCTCACGCTGGAATGACCGTGCGGTCTGGCGCATGAGGCCCCGGTACTAGCCCAGCTGCAACCACACCTTCGGCGTCTTCGAAGTGCCGCCTTTGATCGTCAAAAAAGATGTGCGCCTGTGTCGCCCGCAAAATCGGCGCTTTCTTATGGTGTCCGACGAAATGCGCTTCATCCGCGGGCGTGCCCCACGCTCGGAGCGTGTGGATGACGCGCTCATGCGCAGGGGCATTCCTAGCCGTCACAATGGCGATCCTGACCCGACTCGTGCCATCTGGTCGCATATACCTACGACGTATCTCAGCGAGCTTCGGCAGAAAATGATGGCCGAACGGCCCCTGCTGCATTGGAACGAGGGCGTTCTCCCGTTCATGCTCGAGAAAACGCGGGAGGCCGTGCTTCTGATAATACAGGTCGGATTCGGGGCTAAAGACAACGGCATCTCCATCGAAGGCGAACCTAACCTCACCTTCAGGCACGTCAGCAGCATTGATGGGAGGCGGGCCAAGCCGCGCCGTCGCGGTGCCCGCCGCTGCCACCTCGCGGACGTCATCATCATCGTTCGAGAGGAAGAGGTCCATGTTCCAGGCGGACACGAAAGGCGCGACCGGGCGACCGCTGGTGAAGCTTCCGTGGGTGATCGGCAGTTTGTAGTGCTCGAACGAATTGAAAGCCCGGAGGGAGAGGTCTGGCGAGTTCTTCGACAGCAATACCACCCGGACCAGCGGGGGGTCGTCCGACTGGTTCAAACCGAGGAGGCGGCGGGTGACCTCAAACGCAGTGCCCGGTTGGAGCGGCACCTTCTCACGCTCGAGTTGGAGAGCGGCGTATGCCAAGACGCCCTCACGACGGAACACCTCGTCCTCCTCCGTCAGGTCGAACATGGCGCGGGTCGAGACGCCAACGATCAACGGGAGATCCAGGGTTTTGTCCACGGGAAAGGCTGGTTGGGTGACGTCACTCATGGACAGACAGGTCTACCTGTCGCCCAGCCTGCGGAGGCGCACACGCATAGGCGGATCAACATGAGATTGCGTGACAACGCCCGCTCAAATAGCGCCGAAAAATGTGATGGATGCGTTGCGATCCATGCCGACATGCTGCGGCAGATAGTTTCGATGTTGGCGATCATTCTGTTCAACTTGGCCTAGCGGCCGGCCCCCGTCCAGCCTGCCAAGCCTTCCCAAGCGATGGACTGACACCGCTTATCAGAAAGGCCTCCAAGAACCTGCAACATATCATAGGGGGCGGTCAGCTCACTGATACAG
The DNA here is from genome assembly GCA_043740535.1 of Rhodospirillales bacterium. Lineage (GTDB taxonomy): Bacteria > Pseudomonadota > Alphaproteobacteria > Acetobacterales > Acetobacteraceae > JBBROS01. The sequence continues at coordinate 4,507 of JAYUCA010000088.1, forward strand.
GCCTGCCCGGATTTCCTTCAAGGGGGCAGGCGCAAAGCAAGGATTGATGCTACCCCGGGTGCGAGATGCCCTGATCCGCGAGGATGGCACTTGCCCGATTGCACGACGGCGGCCATAAGACGGTCGTGGTTGCCATCCGCGCAGGCGGCTCAGTTTTCCTGTGTCAAAACTGTGCCGTTCGTGGGTGCTTTCCACCGCCTACGCCTGCCGATATCTGCCGAACGACTTGCGGCGGATATCTGTCAAAGCCTTCGAAAGGTTATATTTCCACCCCGGCGCTGCACTAGCTCAGTGGTAGAGCACTCCCTTGGTAAGGGAGAGGTCGACAGTTCAATCCTGTCGTGCAGCACCACTTTGACCTTGTCTCAGTTATCCGGCGACAATGCCGGGCAGGTCCAGCCCGTTCGCCGCCGCGCAGTCCAGCGCCAGGTCGTAGCCGGCGTCCGCATGGCGCATCACGCCCGTCGCCGGGTCGTTCCACAGCACGCGCTCCAGCCGCCGCGCCGCGTCTTCGGTGCCGTCCGCCACGATCACCATGCCGGCGTGTTGCGAGAAGCCCATGCCCACGCCGCCGCCGTGGTGCAGGCTGACCCAGGTGGCGCCGGATGCGCAGTTCAGCAGCGCGTTCAGCATCGGCCAGTCGGACACCGCGTCCGAGCCGTCCTGCATCGCTTCAGTCTCGCGGTTGGGGGATGCCACGCTGCCGCTGTCCAGGTGGTCGCGGCCGATGACGATGGGGGCTTCCACTTCTCCGCTGGCGACCATGTCGTTGAAGGCCAGGCCCAGCCGGTGGCGGTCGCCCAGGCCCACCCAGCAGATGCGGGCGGGCAGGCCCTGGAAGCGGATGCGCTCGCGCGCCATGTCGAGCCAGCGGTGCAGCGGCTTGTTGTCCGGCAGCAGTTCCTTGACCCGCGCGTCGGTGCGGTAGATGTCTTCGGGGTTGCCGGACAGGGCGGCCCAGCGGAACGGGCCGATGCCGCGGCAGAACAGCGGGCGGATGTAGGCGGGCACGAAACCGGGGAAGTCGAAGGCGTCGCCGACCCCTTCTTCCTGCGCCATCTGGCGGATGTTGTTGCCGTAATCGACGGTGGGGATGCCCCTGCGGTGGAAGTCCAGCATCGCGCGGACGTGGCCGGCCATGGATGTGCGGGCGGCGCGCTCCACGGCGGCCGGGTCGCGTTCGCGGGCGGCCTCCCACTTCGCCAGGGTCCAGCCCTGCGGGAGGTAGCCGTTGACGGGATCGTGGGCCGATGTCTGGTCGGTGACGACGTCAGGTCTGATGCCGCGGCGGACCAATTCCGGAAAAATGTCCGCGGCGTTGCCCAGCAGGCCGACGGAAACCGGGGGGCCGGCGCGGGCGGCCTCGATGATCGCCAGCGCCTCATCCAATGTGGCGGCCTGGCGGTCCAGGTAGCCGGTGCGGAGCCGCATCTCGATCCGGCTGGGCTGGCATTCGACGGCCAGCATCGAGGCGCCGGCCATCGTGGCGGCCAAGGGTTGCGCGCCGCCCATGCCGCCCAGCCCGGCCGTCAGGATCCAGCGGCCCTGCAGGTCGCCGCCGAAATGCTGGCGGCCGATCTCGACGAAGGTCTCGTACGTGCCCTGCACGATGCCCTGGCTGCCGATGTAGATCCACGACCCGGCGGTCATCTGGCCGTACATCATCAGGCCCTTGCGCTCCAGCTCCCGGAAGTGCTCCCAGGTGGCCCAGCGGGGCACCAGGTTGCTGTTGGCGATCAGCACGCGGGGGGCGTCCTTGTGGGTGCGGAACACGCCGACGGGCTTGCCGGACTGGACCAGCAGCGTCTGGTCGTCGTCCAGGCGGCGCAGGGTGGCGCAGATGGCGTCGAAGCTGGCCCAGTCGCGCGCGGCCTTGCCGATGCCGCCGTAGACGACGAGGTCGCCGGGGCGCTCGGCGACGTCGGGGTCGAGGTTGTTCATCAGCATCCGCAGCGGCGCCTCGGTCTGCCAGGACTTCGCCGACAGCACCGGGCCGCGGGGCGCGCGGATGACGCGTGCGTTGGGGCTGGTCATGCGATCGCGCCTTCAAGTGCGGGGAGGGGGATGGCGGCGGCCTCGGCCAGCGCGCCGGTGGCGACGAGCTGGATCGCCGCCTCCATGTCAGGCGCGAAGAACCGGTCGTCCGCCAGCGCCGGCACGCGGGCGCGCAGCTGGGCGCGCACCCGCTCCAGCGGGGCGGAGCTGGGCAAGGGCGCACGGAAGTCGCAGCCCTGGGCTGCGGCCAGCAGCTCGATGCCGATGACCCCGGCCGCGTTCGTGGCCATGGCAGCCAGGCGGCGCGCGCCGTGGCAGGCCATGGAGACGTGGTCCTCCTGGTTGGCCGAGGTCGGGATGCTGTCGACGCTGGCCGGGTGGGCCATCTGCTTGTTCTCGCTGACCAGGGCCGCCGCGGTGACCTGCGGGATCATGAAGCCGGAGTTGAGGCCGGGGCGGGGGGTCAGGAAGGCGGGCAGGCCGGACAGGGCGGGGTCGATCAGCATCGCGATGCGGCGTTCGGCGATGGAGCCGATCTCGCACAGCGCCATCGCGATCATGTCGGCGGCGAAGGCGACGGGCTCGGCGTGGAAGTTGCCGCCGGAGAGGACCTCGTTCGTCTCAGCGAAGACCAGCGGGTTGTCGCTGACGGCGTTGGCCTCGGCGCCCAGGGTCGTGGCGGCCTGGCGCAGCAGGTCGAGGATGGCGCCCATGACCTGGGGCTGGCAGCGCAGGCAGTACGGGTCCTGCACGCGGTCGTCGCCCTCGCGGTGGGAGTCGCGGATGGTGCTGCCGTGCAGCAGGGCGCGGAGCGCGGCGGCGACGTCGATCTGGCCTTGGTGGCGGCGCAGGCGCTGGATGCGGTCGTCGAAGGGCGTGTCGCTGCCCATGGCGGCGTCGGTGGACAGGGCCCCGGTGACGAGGGCGGCCCGGAACACGCGCTCGGCCTCGAACAGGCCGGCCAGGGCAAGGGCGGTCGAGACCTGGGTGCCGTTGAGCAGGGCCAGGCCTTCCTTCGGGCCCAGCGTGGCGGGCACGAGGCCGGCGGCATGTAGCGCGGCCATCGCGGGGACGGGTTGGCCGTCGATCAGGAACTGGCCCTCGCCGATCAGGGCCGCAGCCAGATGAGCAAGGGGGGCAAGGTCGCCGGAGGCGCCGACCGAGCCCTGGCCGGGGATCACCGGAACCAGGCCTCGGTCGAGGCAGTCGCCCAGCAGCTGGACGGTGCTCCATTGCACGCCGGACGCGCCCTGGGCGAGGGAGGCGAGCTTCAGCGCCAGGATCAGGCGGACGACGGGGACATCGAGGGGCGCGCCAATGCCGGCGGCGTGGGAGAGGACGATGTTGCGCTGGAGCCGGGCCAGGTCCTCCGCCCCGATGCGGACGCCGGCGAGTTTCCCGAAGCCGGTGTTGATGCCGTAGACGGGCACGCCCCGGCCCAGGATGGTGGCCACGGTCCGTGCGGCGGCCTCAATGCCCGGGCGGTCCTCAGGGCAAAGCTGCGTGGGCGCGCCGCGGTAGATGCTGCGCCAGGCTTCGAGGGGCACGTTGCCGCCGCGGAGCAGGATGGGGGCTTCGGTCATGGGGCCACTTCAGGGCGGTTGGGGCGTGATGTCCAGTGATGGGGGCAACACCCTCTCTGGATGCTACGCCTGTCGGCGGATGATCACGGATGTTTCAAGCGATGTGGCTTGTGAACACGTCATCCCCGGGCCTTGCTTGACCCGGGGATGACGGTTGTCTGGAAAGGCCTGTGCTGACGGGTCGTGGGTCAGGCGATCGGCGACTTCTCGGGCAGGGCGGACAACGCGCGAGCCATCGACTGATCGGGGTCCTTGAACAGCAGGTGCGAGGCCAGGCCGGCCAGCACGGCGCCGGCGATCGGGGCGAGCCAGAACAGCCAGAGCTGCCCGACATAGGCGCCGCCGGCGAACAGGGCGGGGCCGGTGCTGCGCGCCGGGTTGACCGAGGTGTTGGTGACGGGGATGGAGATCAGGTGGATCAGCGTCAACGCCAGGCCGATCGCGATGGGTGCGAAGCCGGACGGGGCGCGGGAGCTGGTGGAGCCCAGGATGACCATCAGGAACACGAACGTCAGCAACGCCTCGATGATCAGGGCCGACATCATGGTGTATTTGCCGGGGCTGAGGTCGCCGTATCCGTTGGAGGCGAATCCGCCCAGCTCGAACCCTGGCTTTCCAGACGCCACCAGATACAGCGCCCCGGCTGCGACGACGGCGGCCACGACCTGCACGACGATATACGGAACGATCTGGCCGGGCGGAAAGCGGCCGCCGACGGCGAGGCCGATGGTGACGGCCGGGTTGAAGTGGCCGCCCGAGATATGACCGACGGCGTAGGCCATCGTCAGCACCGTCAGGCCGAAGGCCAGGGCGACGCCGGCGAAGGCGATGCCAAGCTGCGGGAAAGCCGCCGCCAGCACCGCGCTGCCGCAACCGCCAAAGGTGAGCCAGAAGGTGCCGAGGAACTCGGCGGATAGTTTTTGAGACATAGACATTTTTATTCCCCCCTTTTCGTGGACTTGCGTTCTGCCGCTTTTGCTTTGTTTGAAACCGGACGTTGCAGTCGTGGCCGCGTGCGGCGGCGGAACACTATGAAGGCAGTCCGGGTTTGGCCAGGGGTTTCGCGGGCGTGGAGGCGCCCGGATCAAAACAGTCATGGCCCCAGGGCCCTGCCATCGCGTGCCACACGCATCGTTCGCCAGGCGCGATGGCGGGTTGCAGGACCCACCCTACAAAGCGGCTTACGTCCTGACTTTGCTGCGGTCGCCGAGCATCGCCGCCAGAGTGGGCTCGATTGCTTCGGCCAGGCGGGCCTGGGCCTGCGCGGTCGGGTGCAGGGGCGGATTGGGCGGGGTCAGGTGATCGTCGAAGAACTGCGTGCGATCGACCTGGCCGTCTTTCAGGAACAGCCGCGTCACGTCCATGTAGGTCACGCCCGGGGTGGCTCCGTTGCCGTAGCGCACGGCAAGGTCGTGGTTGATCAGCTCGGTCGTGCGGGTCACGTATTTGCTGCGGATGCTGGGCAGCACGCTGACCAGCAGCAGCTTGGTCGTGGGGATGCGCTTGCGGCACTCGGCGACGACGGCGTCGATGCCGGCCACCGTCTGCGGGGCGCTCCAGCGGACGCGGCCCATGTTGTTCGCGCCGATCAGGATCACCGCGGCCTTCGGCTGGATGCCGGCCAGCTCGCCGTTCTGCAGGCGCCACAGCAAATGGGCCGTGTTGTCGCCGCCGAAGCCCAGGTTCACGGCGTTGCGGTCGCCGTAGAAGCGCTGCCAGACCGGGGCGAAGCTCCGCCAGTCCTCGGGGCCGGTCAGCTCCCAGTCCTGGGTGATGCTGTCGCCGAGCCAGACGAGATCGACGCGGCGGCCTTGCATCTCAGCCAGCCTGGCTTCGTGCCGGGCGCGCCACCAGGGCGTGTCGAGGCGGGCGATCGGGGTGGCGGCGACCGGGACCTTGTCGGCCCCCACCAGCAGGGCGGCCGGCGCCAGCAGCAGCAGGCGCCGTTCGATCCCCATCATCGCACCAGCAACCAAACGAGGCTGCCGCCGCCAAAAAGCAGGCAGTAGTACGCGAACGGGTTCAGCGCCCAGCGGTCGTGGTCGCGGAAGTAGCGCATCAGGAACGCGGTGCTGAGCCAGGCGACCACGCCGGCCAGCACGGCGGCGATGGCGGCCTGCTGGAACACGCCCGCCGGCACGTTGGCGTGCAACAGGTGCGGCACTTCCAGCGCCGTGGCCCCGATGATGATGGGGGTGGCGATCAGGAACGAGAAATGGGCCGACGACTGGTGGTCCAGCCCGCGCAGCAGCCCGCCCACCATCGTCGCCCCGGCGCGGGAGATGCCGGGCAGCAGCGCCCCGCACTGCCAAATGCCGATGATCAGCGCATCCATGACCGTCAGCTGGGTCAGCGGCTTCGTGCCCAGCGTCGCGGCCTTCATGCGCAGCCGCTCGCCGAACAGCAGCACCAGCCCGTTCAGCAGCAGGAACCCGGCCGCGACCGTGGGCGCCCCGAACAGGCCGCGAAAGAACTTGTTCAGCGCGAAGCCCAGGATGACCGCCGGGATGGTGGCGACGACGATGCGCACGACCATCGCCCGCGCCTCCTGCACCCGCACGGGGCCGCCCTGGCCGAGCATGCCCCGCGCCAGGCCCAGCCAGTCGCGCCAGAAATACAGCAGCAGGGCCGCGGCGGTGCCGGTATGCAGCAGCACCAGGAAAGGCAGGAAGTCAGGCGAATGCTGGTCGAGCGTCCAGCGCAGCAACGCCGGCACGACCACGGCGTGGCCGAGGCTGCTGATGGGGAACAGCTCGGTCGCGCCCTGGAGGACGGCGATAAAGAGGGCTTGCAGGGTGCTCATGCGCGCCCGTCTGGCGGAACGTGCGATCCTTGGCAAGAGTAGGGTGGGCGCGGCAACGGCAAGGGCGGGAGAGTGTGATGGGTGTGTTGTTCGACCTTTCGGGACAGGTGGCCGTGGTCACCGGGTCCAGCCGCGGCATCGGCCGGGCCATCGCCGAGCGCATGGCGGAGCACGGGGCGCGGGTCGTGGTCAGCAGCCGCAAGATCGAGGCCTGCCAGGAGGTGGTCGAGGCGATCCGTGCGGCGGGCGGCGAGGCGATGGCGATCGCCTGCAACATCGGCCGCAAGGACGAGGTGCAGGCCCTGGTGGACGCCGCGCTGGCGGCCTGGGGGCGGGTCGACTCGCTGGTCTGCAATGCGGCGATCAACCCGCATTTCGGCCCGATGGCCACGATCGGCGACGATGCGTGGGACCGGATCATGGGCACCAACATCCGCAGCAACCTGTGGCTGGCGAACCTGGTGGCGCCCGGCATGGCGGCGCGGGGCGGCGGCTCGATCACGGTGGTGTCGTCGATCGCCGGGCTGCGGGGCTCGCCGGTGCTGGGGGCCTACGGCGTGTCGAAGGCGGCCGACATGCAGCTTGTCCGCAACCTGGCGGTGGAGTGGGGTCCCCAGGGCATCCGGGCGAACGCCATCGCACCAGGCCTGGTCCGCACGGATTTCGCCCGCGCGCTGTGGGAGGACGATGCGGTGCTGCGCCGGCGGACGCGGGACACGCCGCTGGGCCGGATCGGCGAGCCGGACGAGATCGCGGGGGCCGCGGTGTTCCTGGCCGCGCCGGCGGGGCGATTCATGACCGGGCAGACGATCGTGATCGACGGCGGGGTGCTGGCGGGGGCGCCGGCGCGGGGCGATTGACCCCCGGTCACTTCACCCGCGCCGGGGCGCCGCGCATCAGGTTCGCACAGGCGCCATCCTCGCCGGTGCCGAACTGGATGGTCGGCAGCAGTGCGGCCAGCGGGGTGCCGATGATCCCAAGCCCGATCGCGGCGCCTCCCTTCAGGGCCAAGGGGCCGAGCTGCGGGAAGATGCTGGGGGAGGCCAGCGTGCCCTTGACGTCGATCGGGGTGTTCAGCGAGCCGATGCTGAAGTGCTTTGCGTCGGTCTCGACCGTCAGGGCCAGCGTCTCGTTGTGCAGGTTCACGCTGCCCTTGGCCGCGACCCTGGCGTCGGTCGTGTCGAGCATCGCGGTGCGCGCGGTGGCAATGCCCCGTTGCAGCACGAAGTCGGTGATCAGGCACTGGATCTTGGCGCGGTTGGGGATGCCCAACGCAGACAGCAGCGCATTGCCGAACTCCAGCCCCGAAAGGTCCACCAGCAGGGCGCTCAGGTCGCCGCCCTTGGCCATGTACAGCTTCAGCTCGCCGTTGCCGCCGCCCAGGATCTCGGCCAATGAGCGGCCCGTGCCTTCGATGACCGCCCGCCCGCCGATCGACCCGGCGCCATGCGCGAGGCCGGTCGCCGCCAGCAGCTTTTCCACATCGACCCGCACGAAGCTGATGGTGGCCTGGGCGTGCAGCTGGTTGGCCTTCTCGCTCAGGGCGATGTCGGCCGAGATCTGGCCGCGGCCCACGCCGACGCTCAATGGTTTCAGCGTGACGGCGCCGTTCACGATATCGAGGTCCGCGACCAGGTTATCCAGCGGCTGCCGGCGGCCCTGGATCTTGTTCGCCTTGTATCGCAGGTGGACGTCGGCGACGTTCAGCTTCGGCAGGCTGATCGGGTCGTTCGGCAGCACGCGGCCGTCGTTGCGGACGGGCTTCTTGGTGCCCTTGTCGGCGTCGCCCGGCTCGGCCCCGATGAAGCCGCCGAGGTCCTTCAGATCCACGAGCTTCGATTCGAGGTCCGCCACGACCACGGGGCGCTCGGGTTTCGTGTCGACCTT